>JAUTXJ010000031.1 GCA_030838075.1 Acidobacteriaceae bacterium | reverse complement strand
TCTCAATTTGGGGAACGTCGAATCCTACCTGAACTATCTTTTCGAGGAAGTCTTTGCCTCTCCGGGAAGTTGCCGATGTTTCCTCATCAAGACTTTCTTCGACGATGTCTCTTTGAAACAATGTAAGATACACAAGATTCGGAAAATCCGCGTTTGCCTTGATAAGCTGAAAAACCAGTCTGATTTGATGAGCGGTTAGCCGATCTATGTCGTCGATGATCACCAAGATTGGTGACTTGAGGTTTCGAAGCAAGCTAGACACTTCCCTTTTTAGTTCTTCCAGATCCTTCTTTTTGACATCGTGCAAAGAAGAGAATGCGGCCGCAGCTTTTTCCGCGAAATCAGCCGACCAGGCAACAAGCGCTGCCAACATTCAGGCAACACTGCCAATGACCGTCCCAAACGTTCTCAGCCAAAAAGGCCAATGCACCGAACTGCCGATACCGAAAAATCCTGCCAACGCCAAAGAGGTAGCTACCAAAGGTCGGACACCAGAGGCTAGGTGATTTCCGACTTTTAGATATGCTGCGTAAGCGGCAAACCGAGCAGCGCGGTTCTTTGCTTTTTTTTTTTTTTCGCTTCGTCCTTTTTGCCCAATGCTAAAGCAATCTCTCTAAAGAATGCCTCAGATATTTGATCCTGAGCGGCCCATTGCCAGGGAGTGAACTGCACTATCGTCGCAGCATACGCGGTATTGCGGCGTAGATGCTCCACCACCATATTTTTAATCGAAGACTTCCCGATGCCCCAAAATCCCCACAGAGCCATAACCAAGCTGTCGTTTCCCAACCACCCTTCAACGATATCGGCTAACGATTCAGCGAAACTGGTCCGGCCTAGCAAGTCGCCTGCTTTGGATTCAATCGGTCGGTCACTTGAAAATTGGTTGAGTGGACGCTTTACGCTCATGACGGAGCTCCAGTCCATGACAATCGTCGATTGTCATGCATCTTACTTAGCGCTTCTTCCCCGAAGGCACGGCCTTTAGAGCCATCACGGCAATTCTTTTCGTGCTGAATCCTAATCGCGACTTGACTAATTGTAGTTGTAGCGGGCGAACCCACGGCCGCAGGACGATTGAATCGCGCTATTGCGGTGTCCTTTACGGGGCGCAGAAAGAACCCATACAGACTATCTTAACTTGACTTTTAAATTATTAAGTAGTAATATCCTTTGTGAACATCGCAGTTAACCCCCGACCCTCCGCCTCCAGCATTATCTCCACCTGCCTCAGCCAACAAATGCGTCGAATGTTATGTCAACTTCCATCTCATTTATTTTCAATAATATCTGAACTCTTTGCAAAGAGTTCACATCTCGCAGATTGTAAAGCACTTAACGATCTATCATCTCCTTTGCAATCAGCACATTACGAACTCTTGTGCAATTTTCCACCTCTCTATTTTTGCTAAGTTGTCTCTTTTCAAGCGAATCCGAACTCTTTGCCAAAAAACAGGGGGTGGGGTAGGGGGTACCCTCGCCATGAACTCGCCTCCAATTAAGTCTCCGCAAACAACACTCTTTCTTTTCATAAACTTGCACCCCGCCTCATCTCTAGAGCTGCTAATCAACAGCCCGCGCATGCTTCGAATTGCCCAGCCGCGCCCATCGGCTTTTGCCGGGCTGTGTCCGGCGGAGTATCATTCCCTCGCTTGCGGACCGAGAATTGGAGCGAGTCTGGTGCGGTCGAAAAGGAGAATGGGGAATGTCTTTGGTCAGCTTTGTGGATACGCCGAAATTTGCGGAATACAAGGAACGGTTTAAGGAGCATTACAAACTGACGCGGCGCCCGGACGGCGTAATTCTGGCGGAGGCCCATACCAACGGCGGCTCAATACAATTGAGCGTGGAAAATCACCGCTCCGTGGGGCAGCTCTTCAAGACGATTGGGGCGGATCCGGAAAATGAGGTGATGATTTTCAGCGGCACTGGCGAAGACTTCATGATGCAGGCCGATCCCGAAGGATTTAAGTTGGAGCAGGAAGATTTGCAGCACTGGGCCTATGAGTATGCCTACAAAGATGGGCGCATCAATGTCAGCTCGCTGGTGAACGACCTGGAAATTCCCACCATCGGCGTGCTGAACGGCCCGGGCTTCCACACTGAAATTTGTTTGATGTGCGACATCACCATCTGCAGCGAGGACGCCATCATCTTCGATCTGCACTATGACATCGGCTCGGTGCCGGGAGATGGCATTCACAGCTGCTTCCTGGAATTGCTGGGAGTGAAACGCGGCGCTTACGCGCTGCTTACCGGGCAGGCCATCGACGCAAAAACCGCGCTGGAATATGGATTGGTTAACGAAGTGGTGCCGCGCGACAAGCTTCTCGATCGCGCATGGCAACTCGCCGATCACATCATGACCCAGCCGCGGATCACCCGGCGCATCACTACACAAATCGTCAGGCGGCCATGGAAAAAACGCATCACCGATGACCTCGACGGCGGATTTGGCATGCAGATGTTCGCGCACCTGGCGAAGAAGAAGTCCATCCATAGCAGGAAGCACATCGATGAATCGGTGGCCTACGTGAAGCAAGGTAAAAGAAATAATTTTGAGTGAGCGTGTGGGTTGGCGAGGTGAAACGGTGAATGTTGATGCTGGGCGGCGTCTCTGGAGCGGCACCGTTAAGCGGCATTGTTCAGCGGGCCTTGAGTAGGATGGACGAATGACTAAATATGTCGCACTGCTTCGCGCCGTAAACGTAGGGGGCACCGGTAAGCTCCCGATGACGGAGCTGAAATCGATGTGTGAATCGTCGGGATTTTTAAATGCGCGCACCTACATCGCCAGCGGCAATGTGGTGTTTGAAAGCAAGCTGGCGGAAGCCGCAGTGAAGGCTAAGCTGGAGCGCTGCATGGCAACCTACGCAGGAAAGCCAGTCGACGTATTAGTGCGCACCGGCCCGGAGATGGCCGCAGTGCTGGCTGCGAACCCTTTCAAATCGCGCGCAGCAAATGCCACAGTGGCGATCTTCCTTGACGAGCGGCCGCCCAAAGGCGCGCTGAAGACGATCACTGGCCAGGCCGAAGAAGAAGTAGCGCTTGGCACGCGAGAAATCTACGTGCATTACGGAGCCGGAATGGGCCGCTCAAAATTAAAAATTCCGGCTGCCAAGAAGGGCACGGCGCGCAACATGAATACCGTCGCAAAGCTTGCCGAGTGGGCGAGCGGATAGGGGCCGTGCTCTTATCGTATTAATCAAGTACCGCGATGGAGTAGAATAGCGGCTAATAAGTTGCCCCCTGCGGTAACAGGGAGGTCAAAAAAATGCGCTCGTTCACCTCGATGGTGGTTGCAAGGTTTATCGCTAGTCACGCCCATGTATTCACAGAACGATAAAGCAATACTGATGCGGTGGCAGTTCGCCAAGGTGCGTTCGGACTGGCGTATGCTGGCGAAGCCAGGTCTGCGTGACGATGTTGCGCCGGAAGACAAAGCCATCCAGACGGAATACTACGCCGCGCGCGATGCGCTGAAACGTTTTGAAGATAAAGAATTGGTCGCGCTGGCCGAGCAAGCGCATCCGCAAGTGCCGGACGTAAATCTGAACACCACTGAGGGCTACCGCCGCTGGTGCCAGGTGCAGCAAAATATAATGGAAGCGGAATTAAAACTCCTAGCAATAAGCCGCGAAATAGAAGACGCTTTCCCGCATTTGAAAATGCGCGCGTAGTAATTGTTTCCCGCAAATGCTTGTTGGGTGCTTTGAATCGCGCAAGAGCCTCCCCGAGCTCTAATGCGCCTCATTTAGCTGTTATGAGCGTGCTGGTAGTTACTACGCACTGCCATGTACCATTCATCTTGATCCAGGTATCCACGAAGCGCTCGCGGTGCGTATAGGGTTTACCTTTTTCCGTACCTTTCACGCGAAATATGCCCACAACTACTGCGGCGTCCCCGTAGACCTGCACCGTGGATTGCTCCGTTACTGCCTGGGAGGGTTGATAGTCAGATGACTTGATACTAGCCAGGAATTCGTTTCTGGAGGAGATGCTCCCATCGATGTCGACGGAGACCATGGTGTTGGCGAGAAGCATGTCCAAAGCTTTGGTGTTTTTTTCTTCGAGAGCGAGATTCCAGGCCTTTTCAAGCGCGAGCACGCGCCGGCCCTCATCGCTCATGTTCTGCTGCTGCGCGGCCGGCAGAACGCCAGTGAACAGCAGGATCACGACAGCCGAGATGATTTTTCTCATGATTCTCGTCTCCGGGTTACGTTTTGGCAGCATGACCGATCGATTTCACCTGGAATAAGAATACTGCCGCGAAGCGATTACACTGTGGCAAGTTTCCTGCGCCGCACATTGCGTATTTAACTTCTTGCGCGTGGCGGGGTGATTTAGAGCTAATGGAGAACGTACTTTGCCGGCGCGTGGTTTTTATTTTCGGGCGGTTAGGCGCAAGGTATATTGAGGGGCTTGTTGGAAGGAAACCGATGACGACGGCTGTGCTTTCGTTGGGCTCGCAGAGGAAAACGATGTGTTGTATTGGTTTGGTGATGGCCGGCGGTATTTTTGGTACCGCGGGGTTTGGCCATGCACAACAAACGAAAAGTGCTAAGCCAGCCGCTAAGAAAGACATTGCTATTCGCAAGATGCAGCCTGCGGATGTTGCTGAGCTGCCAGCTGCGTTCGTTGAGAAGTTGAATTCCCGCGGGTGTGCCATTCCTCAATTCGGGGAGGTTGGACGCTCTGGTGCCACGACAGGCGGGCCGACGAACGTTATCCATGGAGAGTTTGCGCGACATGGGCAGGAAGATTGGGCGGTGTTGTGTTCCAAGGGAGGAAGCTCCACGATTGTGATTTTTTGGGGAAAGACCACGGCGTGTCCGGCTTCGCTGGCGAGGCTGGAAGATGCGCATTACCTGAAGCGCGGGGCTGATAAGAAGATGCGGTACTCGCGATCGATTCGAGCGTTGGGGAAGAGCGAGCTGGGCGACCGTGCGGGCATCGCGGGACTCAAGGACTTTTCGCATCAGGGAATTGATGATCGATTTGTGGGGAAGTCGTCGGCGTTTTTTTATTGCAGCGGAGGAAAATGGAAAATTTTCCCGGGCAAGGACTCAAGTAGCGAATGACGACGCAACTGCAATTTAATTTAATGCCGGAGCGGCGGATCTGGTCGGTTACGGAGCTGACGGTGCGAATCCGCGACCTGCTGGCGCGGAATTTTACGGACATCCTGGTGGAAGGGGAAATTTCCAATTGCCGCGAGGCGACTTCGGGGCACATCTACTGCACTTTGAAGGATGAGCGCACGCAGATTCGCTGCGTTTGCTTCAGGAAGCAATTGCAGTCGATAAAATTTCGGCCTGAGGATGGCTTGCGCGTGACGGTGCGTGGGTCCATCAGTGTTTACGAGGCGCGCGGAGATTATCAGATTTTTGTGGAGAGCTTCGAGCCGGTGGGTTTGGGTGCGCTGCAACTGGCATTTGAACAGTTGAAGAAGCGGTTGGAAGCGGAAGGATTGTTTTCTGCCGAACGGAAAAAACCGCTGCCGGTGCTGCCGCGCTGCATTGGATTGATTACCTCGCCGCGTGGAGCGGCGGTGCGCGACGTGGTGCGAATTTTGCGGCGGCGATTTCCTAATGTGCAGCTCACGTTGTATCCCGTGCGGGTGCAGGGCGAAGGGGCGGCGGGCGAAATTGTGCGGGCTTTGCAATTTTTCAACCGGCGGCAAAGCGTGGATGTGGTGATTCTGGCGCGCGGCGGCGGGTCGATGGAAGACTTGTGGAGCTTTAACGAGGAAATAGTGGCGCGGGCGATCGCGGCGTCTAGCATCGCCATCATTTCAGGCGTGGGGCATGAGACGGATTTTACGATTGCGGATTTTGTGGCGGACGTGCGGGCTTCAACGCCTTCTGCGGCGGCGGAGTTGGTGGTGCAGACGCGGCGGGAATTCGACAAACATATTTTGGAGTTGCGCGACAGTCTGGTCAGCTTGATCCGCTACCGGCTGAGTAATTCGTCGCGGCGGGTGCATGAACTGGCGGCGCGGCGCGGTTTTCGC
This sequence comes from Acidobacteriaceae bacterium, assembly GCA_030838075.1. Lineage (GTDB taxonomy): Bacteria > Acidobacteriota > Terriglobia > Acidiferrales > UBA7541 > Acidiferrum. The sequence goes on along the minus strand of JAUTXJ010000031.1, from coordinate 109 downwards.
CGGCCGGTGGATTTGTTGCGGCAGCAACGACAGCGCGCGGATGAGATGACTTCGCGGCTGGCGATGGGGTTGCGGGCGCGGTTGGAGCAGTCGCGTAAACGGTTCAATG
>JAUTXJ010000014.1 GCA_030838075.1 Acidobacteriaceae bacterium | reverse complement strand
TAAGGAGACCGACGACATTTACACGCGCGAAGAAGATCCTCGCGTCACGCGCGTCGGCCGTTGGTTACGCAAGCTGCGCCTCGACGAACTGCCACAGCTTTGGAACGTGCTGAATGGCGAAATGAGTCTGATCGGGCCACGCGCAGAATGGGTGAAATGCGCCGAGCGTTACGAGAATGCGATCCCATTTTATCATTTCCGGCATCTGGTGAAGCCGGGAATTACGGGCTGGGCGCAGGTGAATTATCCCTATGGGGAGAGCGATCGGGACGCGATCGAAAAACTGAAATACGACCTCTATTACATTCGACATTACTCGCTCAAGCTGGATGCCATGATCGCATTGAAGACAGTGTATGTGATGCTGTTCAGTAAAGGACGATAGATAGCGGGATTTTTATTCTTTATTTCGTGTCTTCCTGAGTTTCTGATCGGTTTCGACACCTGAATCTCTCGGTAAAACTTAGGTACGACTTATGAAGCGATGGCTACAGGGCTGGCTTCGGGACGCGCCTCGTTGGCTGTTCCTGGCCGCGCTTGTCTACGCCCCGTGGGCGTATGGCGGGACTACGAAGGAGAGCATCGCCGGCATCAATCTGCTGCTCGGCATTGCGTTGCTCCTCTGGATGATCGCATTGCCATTTCAACGTAAAACGGCAGCGAGCGCTGGCGATAATCCCATCTCCAGTTGGCGGATGCCCCGGTTGTTTCTCGTAACCAGCGCGGCGCTCCTGATCTTGGGCTGGTTCATGACAGCGAACGCCGTTTCGATTTATGACTCGCAGTTCTATGTCTTCATTCCGGTGCGTCATTGGATCGCACACCCGCGGGGATCAGTGGATTATGCAATCAGCGCCGCGTGGATGTTGCGCGCGACATTATTGCTGGCAGTGGTGGTATTCGTCGCGGATTTGTCACGAGATTCACGCTGGCTGCTCAGGCTTTGGTGGACAATTGCACTCGCCGGCGGCTCGATCGCGTTGCTCGGGTTGCTGCAAAAGGCCACCGGTGCGGAGATGATTTTCTGGCAGCCGGCGCCGGCGTCGGCGCACGGCGTGAAGGCGTTTTTTGCGACCTATTATTATCACGCGAATGCAGGCGCTTTTCTGAATTTGACGATGCCGTTCGCAATTGGCCTCGCTGTGCGCACCTTTCAAAAACAGGAACCCGCAGGAGTTCGCGCACTTTGGTTAGGTTTGTCAGTGATCATGGTTGTCGCGGTGGCCGCGAATACATCACGTATGTCGGAGCTGATCGCGCTCGGTTTAATTCTGACGTTGGCGATTAAATTTTCCCCTGATCTCTTTCGCGGACTCTCAAGGACCGAACGCAGCTTAGCCGGGGTTGGAGCCGTGGTTGTTTTGATCACACTATTCGCGGTCGCGCAGGCGAGTCGCCTCGATCTTTCGATGCAGCGGTGGCAGACGTCACATGAGACACTAAGCGAAAACGGGCGCTTGTTAGCATCGCGGGCAGCGCTTACGGCGATCCCGGACGCCGGAGCGGTAGGATTTGGTCCGGGAACGTTCCGGGTCGTTTTCCCCTACTACACCGCGCCGTTCGATCGCATCACCGGTGTATGGAGATTTTTGCACAACGATTACCTGCAGACATTGCTCGAATGGGGATGGTTAGGTGGCGCACTATGGGGGTTTCTATTCTTTGGCGGAATGGCGGCGGGAGTTAGAAATTGGCTTGGAAGAAAAAACCAGAACTGGAGCCCGCGGTATCGGCTTCTGTTGCCTCTTGTTATTTTCTCGCTAGCCGGAATCGCGCTGCATGCGTTGGTTGATTTCCCGCTTCAGATTCTTTCGCTGCAACTCTATGCAGCGACGTACTTGGGGCTTGGTTGGGGGAGCGGGAACTGGGCGCGGAATATCAGAGCGGAAAGCTGAGGAGCCTATGCACATCACGGCTCAGAGAGTCGCCGCCCAAATCATTTCGCGCCGTTACCGAACGAATTAGCGTGTGCTGGCAACTTCGGCACCGGTTCGGCCGGAATAAGCACCCTCACCTTTTCCGTACCCGGGCGAAGCGTAGTAATAATAATAGCCGCCGCCGCGCCGGCGGGGAAGCCGATTCAAGATGATTCCGGCCGGCCGGCCGCCAGCGCCCGTCAACATGCCAAGTGCACGGAATACAGCGTTACGAGGGGTACGGCTTGCCTGGACCACCAGGCACACGGTTTGAACCAACGGAGTCATGAGAAGCGTGTCACTTACTGCCAGAATCGGTGCACTGTCGATCACGACGCGATCAAAAAGGCGCGCGGCTTCTGCGATAAGCCGGCCGAAAGATGGGCCACTTAAAAGCTCCGCGGGATTAGGCGCACGCCGGCCGCCGGTCAGGACTGAAAGTTGGCCCCCCGTCGGGGTGAGCTTTTCGGCCGCAGCGGTATCAAGACGTCCGGCGGAAACTCTGCGGACAGCGGTCCCCAAATCCATGCTGCCAACCAAATAATCGACGATTCCCACCGAATCATCTTCAGCTCTATTTTTCGAGTCGGGTGGGCGAAAAATCTTATGCAAACTCGGCCGGCGCAGATCGCCATCAATCAGGAGAACCCGATGTCCTTGTTGTGCGAGTGCAAGCGAGTAATTGGCGCTCGTAAAACTCTTTCCCTCATTGGGCACAGCACTCGTAAACAAAAACACTTTGCGCTCAACTTCGGGCCCGAGAAGGGAAAGTGACGCACGGAGATTTCGAAAGGCCTCTGCAGCCGGTCCTTCTGGCGCCTCGGCCATGAGCCGATAACTGGCAGCGCTCGGCGAAATCTTTCCATCGGTTTTGCCTGCCGTGTCTGCCTTGCCCACTTCAGGAATTGCGGCCAGGACGGGAAGTCCGAGAGTAGCTTCCGCCTGGTCCACGGTTTTGATCGAGCGATCAAGCAGATCGGCCCCGTAGACAAAACCAATCCCGGCAAACAATCCGCCCAGCAGGCCGAGGATGATTGCCTTGGTGGGGTTTGGACTGGCGGGGATGCGCGGCAGCGGCGAATGCTCGATGACACTCACTGCGGTGGTTTTCACATCTTTAGTGAGATTGGTTTCTTTAATCTGGCGCAAAACACTTTCGTAAAGCGCACGATCCGTTTCCGCCTGGCGCGCCAATTCCTGATAACCGATGGCGGCTTTATTTAGAGCGAGCGCTGCTTTCTCCTGTTCATGCACTGCGGTTTCCAAGTTAGCTTCGGCGGAACGCGCCTGTTCGAGCATGTTTCGCAACACCGCCGGTTGCGCCAGAACAGCGCGACGCAGCCCGTCCCGCGCTTCTGAGAGGGCAGCGCGGGCCGATATCATTTTCGGATGTTTATCCTTGTAACGCTGCGCAAGCATTGGGACTCCCGCCTCCAATTGCGCAAGATCGCGCCGACGATCGCTGACATTAGGCGCCGCGGCAATACTGGGAACAGCGACAAGCGCATCCACATTATCACCCTCTCCCTCAATTTGTTTCAGCTCGCTTTCAAGACGTAAACGATCCGCTTTGGCAGCGGTCAATTTGCTGGTTAATTCCTGCAATTTATTCTCAACCAGCCCGCCGTGGGCACCACTACTCCCCGCCCCGGCCCCGGGCTGACTTCCAGTGGCGGCCGCACCGCCGCCCAATTGCAATGCATCGGGCGTTTTCGCTTTGTACTCTGCGACCGCTGCTTCACTCTTCTGCAAATTCACTTTAAGCCGTTCCTCTTCTTCCAGGAGATAACGCAAGCTGTCCTGACTAAAGGAAGCGCGGCGCTCGATTGAGCTGCGGATGTATTCTCTCCCGACCGCTTCAGCTAGACGCCGTGCCATCGCCGGATCGCGATTGGTTACATAAAGGTCGATCAAGCGGGTGCCGCGACGAATGATGGGCTTGACTCCGAAGGAGAGCGCGCCGGCGAGAGCCTCTTCCATTGGAGTAAATGGACTTAAGGCAAATTTATCAACGGCCTGCGCGCCTGTTGCAGGAGTCGGCGCGGCGGAACTACTTGGGATGGCGGCCGGTTGACCGAGCAAGGCGCGTCCACCGTCATCGGCCAGTCCTTCGCTGCGGACAACGCGCGCGAGCAAGCTGCGGTTGATCATATTTTGCTCGATCGTGCGCAATGCTTCCTGGCTGGCGAGGAATGTGGAACGCATCCGCATGGTCGAATCGTCCGAGTTGACGACCGTCGGTTCGGCAAAGTCGACCTCGATTACAACATGCCCCTGATAAAGTTTTGGGGTACGCGCGAGATATCCCAGGGCGAGAAACAATCCCGCGATTAAGCAGAGCGCGACGATCCAGATTCTTTCAACAAGCGAATGCCAGAAATGCCGCAAATCGAATCCACGCCGCTCACCTCCGGAGTCAATCGACAAACCCGTTGTGGTGGAGAAAACCGGACCTGAAAGAGCCGAGTTGGAAGATGAACTCGCGAAGGGATTGTTACCTGGCGTGGGGTTAGTCATCTGAAATAGTGGCTACTAAAACTCGTAAGGCGCGTGGTGCATCCTCGCATCTTTTAGCGATGCTTTAAAGGGAGAGCGCAATCGTAAGCGCTGCTAAAAAATACTTTCTCCGACGGTGACCGTATCACCCGATTCGACCCGAAAGTTGTGGCCGTCGCCCCGGGCAAGGCGTTTCGCATCAACTTTAAGGAGCTGGTCTCGCCGCCGGACGCTGATTCGCTCAGGCGCGGCAATGCGCGTGTAACCGCCCGCCATAGCGATCGCTTCCAAGAGATCAATTCCAGCAGGGCTTGTCTCGGGCATTTCGTAACTTCCAGGGCGATTGACTTGACCTAAGACCGTGAAACGCCGCTTCGCATAGCCTAACAATGTCACATTGACTCTAGGATTAACGAGGTAATCGCGAGCGTAGAGTTCTGTCACCCGAGAGGTGGCTTGTTTAAGAGTTAGACTAGCTAAATGCACTGAGCCAACCAACGGAAGACTTACGTTGCCTTCCGCGTTCAGCCGTGCCGCCGTTTTTAAATCCTCTTCACCGAATACCTCTACTGCGATCAGATCACTTGCGCTCAACTGGTAACCGATTGGCGCGCTGACGGCTGAAGCTGATGACGTGTTGCTCGAATTCCCTGGTGTCGAAGTGGAA
>JAUTXJ010000091.1 GCA_030838075.1 Acidobacteriaceae bacterium | reverse complement strand
AGATGGTCTGGATACTTAGCTTGTAAAGAGCTCACCAGAACCTCAAACTTTGGTAGCTCGCGCAGGTTTTTAAGGTACGGGTCCTTCAGGAAGAGGGGCCAGCATGCGTAACCGCTGGTGATACTTCGCTCCAGCCATTCAAACGCAGCTTCGCGCCGCTCTAACAAAGCAAGAATACAAGCGATTTGATAGTAGCTGTGGTGCGCATGCCCGAAGGATTTGGGGCTTGCACAGGCCATGGCGAGGCAGTCGAATGCCTTTCCTTCTAATCCATTCAACGCGTAATATAGGCCTTCCAAGCTGATAATGAGCGGCTCCTCCGGCAACGCCTGGATCGCCTTATCCAGCAAGGCTCTTGCTTCCCTCAAATCTTCAGTCATCAAGGCAAGTTGAATCGCGAAGTAGACTGGATACTTGTTCCCGGGACTCTCGGCACCCCAGGCTTGGATCTCTTCGCGCGCCAAGTCGTATTCCTGGTTCCAGACATACACCTGCACAACGCTGTGACTAACAATTTTCCTGGGATGAAAGGGCCGTGCTCGCTCATACATTTCACGGGCGTGCTCGAGCAACCCAATGTGCGCCAGAATGGTGCCGAGACGATTGTAGGCTTGGGGCTGATTGTTCTGCAGGGTCAAGGCTCGCTTGAGTTCGGTTATGGCTTCAATGTGTTGGAAGTTCTTCGAAGGCCCCCACAATAGAAACGCATTGGCGACGTGCCCTTCGGGTAAATCGGGTTCAAGTTCAAGGGCGCGTCGGCAGTGAAACTCGGCCTTCTCCAACCAGGCGCTCGCTGGATCGAGTTCAAAGTGGCGCGTGGCGCACACTACGGAAAGTACGGCGTGCGCCAGAGAAAAGGCGGGATCCCGAGTGACGGCATTGCTCAAGTGCCGAGCGGCGTCGTCCAGCGTCGCTGGATTCCCGGAAGAACTGAGCTTGTAACCCCGAATGAATTCCGCGTAGGCCATAGGGTCTTTGCTATACCGCGGCGAGCGTTGAACCATCGGCGGACCCAATGGCCGGTTCAGTGCCATGGCGATTTGCCTGGCGATCTCGTCCTCAAGGTCGGACAGATTGTTGAGATCGAGATCGCGTTTCCTAGTGAAGCAGACAGTCTGCAGTTGCGTGTCAATCATTTCTATCGCGAGACGCCAAAGGCCCTTGGATATTTGAATGCCGCCGTGAACAAGAAAACGCACGCCAAGACGGGAAGCGGCCTCCGCGGGTGTCGCCTTGTCAGATATATTCAGCACTGCAGACGTCGGCAGGGCGTCCACGCCAGATAAATTCCCGAGGCGCGCCACCAGCGCATCGGCAAATCCCAGACACACGCCATTGTCATCGCTGGCTTTGCCGAGAAGCATCAGCGGCAACACGGCCAACGAGGAGCGCTCGCTCAACTCGCCCGTCCTCTCCGTGCCAAACGCGCGCGCAACACCCGATCCAAAGTCCGATGGTGAATAGCGTGGGTCTATGACGCGTACCGGTCCGACAAATCTGAAGCCCTTGCCGACCACAGTTTCTAGAAAACGGGGTTTAGCGGAGTCGTCACCCAGAGCGGTGCGGATTTTTCGCACAATGTTGTTGATATTGGTTTCGGTATCGACAAACAGGTTCGAGCGCCATAGCTTGGCGACGATATCTTCGCGTGACACCAGTTGTTCCCGGCGGCGCACCAGAAAAATCAGCAGCTCCATGGGCTTCTTTTCAAGTTTGACTCGACGCCCCTGGCGGCGAAGCTCGTAACGCCCGAGGTCCAGTTCGATCTCGCTCACTGCCGATCTTGTGCGCTGCATGAGTCTCCCCAAAGGAGATTATCCACCAGGAATCAGTAATTTGCGACGATATGGAAAAGATAGCTAAACGGTATGAGGTCTTCATTGGAATAGTCCTCTGCTCGAGACATGATCCCACCATTCGATACTGAGCAATGGAGGCTCAATGATGAAACGATATTTGTTCCTTTCACTAGCAGTGGCCGGATTGTTCGCTGTGGCGGGTCTGCTTTTCACCAGTGCCGCACACGATCATCCTCACGAAAAAAACGCGTTCACACCGGATACGATTCCGTGGGGTCCGGCTCCGCCCGTGGTGCGCCCGGGCGCGCAGTTCGCAGTGCTCGAAGGCGATCCAACGGCGTCCAGCGGCGACTTCACAATTCGCTTGAAGATGCCTGACGGTTTCCGCATCTCACCGCATTTTCACCCGCAGCGGGAGAACGTCACGGTCATCTCGGGAACGTTCAAAGTCGGGATGGGAGACGAATTCGAAACTGACAAAATGAAGGCGTTCACCGCCGGGAGCTTTGCTTTTCTCGATCCGGACATGCACCACTTCGCCATGGCTTGCGGAGAAACCATCGTGCAGGTTCACGGGCAATCCCCTCTGCAGTTCAACTATGTCAACCCTGACGATGACCCGAGCAGGAAAAGATAGTCTCACTCTCGCGCGCAGAATGTGCGAACGGGCGATTTGGTCCACGGTCACTGATCTCACACGCAAATAATTTCGCTGGATGAAAGTGCCCAGGAAGCGTTCAGCGCTTCTTGGGCCTAATCCAAGTGAGCACCTTAGCAACAAAACCTCCGGCAATGCTGCATCACCGTAGCAATGAGAGAACCGACCTTTCCGGTTACGCGCAATCCGAGCTGGACAAAATAGCTCTGCGCTTGAATCAACGCGGCCAGCTCCCGAGTGGTCGCCAAGCCGGAAACGATGGTGCGTTCGGGTTTTACTGGGATAACTTCCGCAAAACGCTCAATCTGCATTTTCAGGTTGAACCAACAGATTAACTCCCGATTGGTCGGCTATATCGGACTCACTAAGCAAGTGTAGTAGTTCCGGCGGCTTACCTTGCCGTGATTCGTTCCGTCTTAGTCTCTATAAAGTGGTAGGATCCTGCCGCGGCAACTCTCAAGCGGACGGAGGCCAAAATGGCGACATTGGGATCCGCGCAACTACCCGCGGAAGCTTCTGTCCAGAGCCGTGTTTCGCCCGCCCCAATCACGAAGCTTGCGCCGAGACACTCTGGTCTCGTCCGCGTGACTCACTGGATCACCACTCTCTGTTTCTTTGCACTGCTCCTCAGCGGCATCGAAATTTTAATATCGCACCCGCGCTTCTACTGGGGCGAAACCGGCACCGTCTTGACTAAACCGTTGTTTCAACTGCCAATCCCTGCGTCAAGAAGATCGGTTCCGACGGGTTACGGCTACGTCCTGCCGGACCAGAACGGCTGGAGCCGGGCTCTGCACTTTGAAGCTGCCTGGATCGCGGTACTGACAGGCTTGCTGTATGTAATTTCCGGTTTGGTTACACGGCATTTCCGAAAGAACTTGGTCCCGAATAAGGCTGATCTCTCATGGCGTGCGCTCTTGACCTCCTTTGCAAAACCGTTGTGCTTTGAACGACCGAGTGCGGCAGAGGCTTCTTCCTACAATGGACTCCAGCGGCTCACGTACCTATTTGTGATCTTCGTTCTATTTCCCTTGGTCATCTGGAGCGGCTTGGCGATGTCCCTCGCCTTTGCCTCTGCGTTTCCTTGGTCCGTTGTTCTGTTGGGCGGCCGCCAATCGGCTCGCACCATTCACTTCTTTGTCTCGCTGGCGCTGGTGCTGTTTCTGTTTGTGCATGTCGCGATGGTTTGCCTGGCCGGATTCTGGGGCCGCACAGGAGCCATGATCACAGGCCGCGTCGGTCCACGTAAGGAGCACACATGATCAACCTTTCACGCCGAAAACTGATCGTAACCGGACTCGCAGCGACCGCTGGTGCATCGGGATTGGCAGTGGCAGCGCGCCTCGCGCAGAAGTACGGATTGGTGCCTCCCGATCATGGCGGAATCTACGGCCTCGGCGAAAGCCTGACTTATGCCTCACAGCGGCTGCTCACGCGATACTCGTTAGCGCGCGAGTTCCCGCGCAGTCGCATTTCGCCGCGTCCATTCCCGAACGACCTCGATCCCTTTACGGAAGACTTTAAGCGCCTTCAGGCGGGCGGATTCGCGGGCTGGCGGCTCTCGATAGATGGCATGGTCCATCAACCTGCGTCGTTCTCGATTACTGACCTCAAGAGCTGTCCGTCTCGCGGCCACATCACCGAACTGGCGTGTGAAGAGGGCTGGTCCTACATCGCCGAGTGGGTTGGTGTGCCTCTCTCCTATGTCTTGGATCTTGTCGGGGTGCAGCCACAAGCCAGATACGTGGTGTATGTCTCGATGGAACCAAATACGTGGGACAGCATCGATATGGCCGATGCTCTGCATCCGCAGACATTTCTGTGTTACGGCATGAATGGCAGTGAGCTTCCTGTAGCCCACGGCGGACCGCTTCGCATGCGCCTCCCTCGGCAAGTCGGTTACAAGAACATAAAATTCATCACTCGCCTGACGGTCACAGACAGTATGAAGGGGTTCGGTAAAGGCGTCGGCTCGGCGGCTTCCGAGGCAGGCTACGCCTGGTACGCCGGCATCTGACACACGCTGACTGTCGAGTTCGACACGACGTCGTAAGCGGCTGTGCGTCCGCACGCTGGATTGTAGGGAGTGATACGCGATTACTGTTGGCGGGCAACTCAGAGACTTATCCACTTGGGTGATTAACCCGTAACCGGAAAACGACCCAGAGCAACGGGTCTATTGACAGGTCCGGTTTTAGGCTTTATTGTCCCCGTCAATACTTTAACAGGTCATCAATACCTGTTCACGCCGATGCCCTGAAGATGTGAGGCAAGCCCACCCTCGCAGCCTGTGGAGCTCTGCTTCCAGACAAACGTCCCTGGAGGTACGACATGCAGTTTCGCCGCTTGTTTCTCTTCGTGTGCATTTGCTGCGCGTACATTCTTGCTCGCGCGCCGTTGGCGGTGAATGCTGAGGATTGGCAGCCTATTTCGCCCGCGGAATTGCAAATGACCAGCATGCCGGAAGCGCCCGGAGCGCCGGCAGTAATTCTGTATCGCCAGGTGGACCGCGACGATGTGGCCAACCACCAATACACCTATGTACGCATCAAGGTGCTCACCGAAGAAGGGCGCAAGTACGCCAACGCGGAAATTCCGTTTTTCAACGGGAATGAAAGTGTGCACAGCATCAAGGCGCGCACGATTCGGCCGGATGGCTCGATTGCCAATTTCGAAGGCAAGCCCATGGATAAGATGATCGTCAAGGCCAAGGGGATTAAATACATGGCCAAGGTGATCGTGCTTCCAGATGTGCAGGTGGGCAGCATCATTGAGTATCACTACTCGGACCAGCTGAAGGAACATTACGCTTTCGATTCGCACTGGATCGTGAGCGAAGAACTGTTCACCAAGAATGCGAAGTTTTCGCTGAAGCCCAACCAATATTTACCGGTGCGCTTCAGCTGGCAAGGATTGCCGGCGGGAGTTGCTCCCAAGAATGAGCGGGGCGCGATTCACCTGGAAGTGAATAATATCGCGGCGTTTCAAACCGAAGACTATATGCCGCCGCAGAATGAATTGAAGGCGCGAGTGGATTTTATGTATAGCGAAGACACCGAGCCGCAAGCGGATAAGTTCTGGAAAAACGAAGCGAAAAGAGAAAACGGAAAGGTGGAAAGTTTTATCGGTAAACGCAAAGCCATGGAGCAGGCGGTGGCGCAAATCGTGTCGCCCACCGATACGCCGGAAGTGAAATTGCAAAAGATCTACGCGAGAGTGCAGCAGCTCCGCAATACCGGTTATGAAGCGGAGACTACCGAGCAGGAACGGACGCGCGAAAAAGGGAAGGAGATAAAAAACGTCGAGGACGTGTGGAAGAGCGGAGCCGGAAGCGGCCGGGAGATTACCTGGCTGTACCTTGCGCTGGTGCGAGCGGCCGGGCTGGAAGCGTATCCGGTGCTGGTTTCCAGGCGGAATGAATATTTTTTCACGCCGCAAGTGATGGACCCGCACCGGCTGGACGATAACGTTGTGTTGGTGAAATTGAACGGAAAAGACACTTTTTACGATCCGGGCACGGTTTTCACGCCGTTTGGGATATTGCCGTGGCCGGAAACGGCCGTGAAAGGTTTGCGCCTGGATAAGGATGGCGGAGCCTGGGTGACTACCGCCGTGCCGGACAGCACTGTTTCAAATATCACGCGCAAAGCGGATTTAAGGCTGACTGACCAGGGGGCACTGGAAGGCAAAGTTACGGTGACGTTCTCCGGGCTGGAAGCGCTTTCGATGCGGCTGGAACTTCGCAACCAGGACGAGACCACGCGAACGAAATTTATCGAAGATGTGGTGCGGGAGTCCATTCCCGTGGGCATCGATGTGGAGCTGAAAAATAAACCCGACTGGAGCAGTTCGTCGCCGACGCTGGTTGGTGAATTTGAAATCAAGGTGCAGGGTTGGGCGTCCGCTGCGGGGCACCGCGCGCTGATCCCGGTAGGACTTTTTGGCGCGCCTGAAAAACATGTATTCGAACACGCAATGCGGGTGCACCCCATCTATTTCGACTTTCCTACCGGGCGCATCGATGACGTGACTATTGAGCTTCCGCTGGACTGGAAAGTGAACAGCCTTCCGCCAGGTCACAAAGATGAAGGGAAAGTTTGCTCCTACAACACCACTGTGGAGAACAACAAGGGAACTCTGCACCTGACGCGTAATCTGGACATCAATGCGCTGGTGCTGGACACGAAATATTACCTCGCGTTGAGAAAATTTTTCCAAATGGTGAAGACCGGTGATGAACAACAAATCGTGGTGCAGCCTGGGGGCATTTCTGCGTCCAACTAGTGGGCGTTGGAGTGGCATTGCTCGGGCAAGCGCGTTGATGGGCGGAGTGTTGGCGTTTTATCTGTTTGTTGGGCCGACTCCCGCATGCGCGAACGACGCACCGGCGTGGATGCACGCGCTCGTGAATGTGCCGTTGCCCGAGCATGATGACAAGACCGACGCGGTGCTGTTGTATTCGGAACGCATTTTCACGGTGCAACCCAACGGAAAAATCAAGCAGATGAAGCGCGCCGCCTACAAGATTTTGCGAGTGGGTGGAAAGGAATACGGTGTAGTCAGTGCTGATTTCGACGCCGATAAGAAGATCATCGCCATGCACGGATGGTGCATTCCGGCGCAAGGTAAAGATTACGAAGTGAAAGAGAAAGATGCCCTGGAGGGCTCGGTCGGCATACCCGGCGGAGAATTGATCACGGACGTGCGGATTAAGATATTGAAAATTCCCGCCGCTGACGTGGGAAACATTGTGGGCTATGAAGTCGAGCAGGAATTGCGGCCTTACATTTTGCAGCACGAATGGTTGTTCCAGCAGCCGGTTCCGACCGCGGAAGCGCGATACACTTTGCAACTTCCGCCTGGATGGGAATACAAGGTTGCGTGGATAAATCACGCGGAAGTTGCGCCAGCCTCGGTAGGAAATAACCAGTGGCAATGGGTGGTGAAGAATGTGCCGGCGGTGAAAGCGGAGAGGGAAATGCCGCCTTGGCGAGGTGTCGCGGGACAAATGGTTTTGTCGATGTTCCCGGCGGGCGGCTCGCAGAACTGAGGATTTCAGAATTGGGACGATATGGGAAATTGGCAAGCGGCGCTCACGCGTGGGCGTCGCGATGTTTCGCCGGAGATCAAGCAAAAAGTTGCCGCGCTAACGGCCTCGGCAGCTACTCCGCTAGAGAAAATGCGGGCCATCGCGTTGTTCGCGCAGCGCGAGATTCGCTATGTGGGACTGGAGTTGGGACTGGGTGGCTATCAGCCGCATCCAGCATCGCAAATTTTCGCGCATCGCTATGGCGACTGCAAAGACAAGGCCACGCTGGTCAGTGCGATGCTTTCGGAGATAGGCGTGGAGTCCTACTATGTGGTGATTAATTCTGAACGGGGCGTGGTCAACAGCACGACGCCGCCACAAATACAAATTTTTAACCATGTGATTTTGGCTATTAAATTACCGGAAGGAGTTAGTGATCCTTCGCTGGTGGCTTTCCTGAACGATACAAAACTGGGCAAATTATTGATTTTTGATCCTACCGACGAGATGACTCCGTTCGGCCAATTGCGCGGCGCGCTGCAGGCCAACTACGCTTTGCTGGTGACGCCTTCCGGAGGCGAACTGGTGGAGTTGCCGCAATTGCCCGCCACTCTGAATAGCACGGAGCGGATCGCCAAACTTAAATTGGATGATAAAGGCACGCTGAGCGGAGACATTCGGGAGATTCGGCGGGGGGATCCGGCGGTACGGCAACGCTACAAGCTGCAAGGCGTTTCCAAAAATACGGACAGAATCAAACCCATCGAAGAATCGCTCGCTAACTCACTGGGCACCTTCCAAATCACCAAGGCTTCGATAGGAAATCTGGCGCAAACCAATTTGCCGTTTGTGTACGACTACTCGGTAGTGGCGGAAAATTATGCCAAGTCCGCGGGGGATTTGTTGCTGGTGCGGCCGCGGGTGATCGGATATGAATCGCAGAATTTCATGGAGACCAAAGAGGCGCGAAAATATCCCGTGGAGTTTCCCGGGCCCTGGCGCAACACCGATACTTTTGAGATTGCGCTTCCGCCGGGGTATGAGGTGGACGACCTGCCTCCTCCCGTTAATGCGGATTACAGTTTTGCGAGCTATCACAGCAAAGCGGAAGTCACTGGGAAAACACTGAAATATACGCGGACATTTGAGATTAAAGAGTTGAGTGTGCCGGTCAGCAAGGCTGAGGAATTGAAAACGTTTTATCGCGTGATCGGAAATGACGAGCGGAGTACCGCGGTTCTAAAACCCGGAGCAAATTAAATCGCAGTGTTTTGTTTTCTTACTTAGAAATTACCAACTCAGGCTAATTTTGCCAGGCGCTCGCGGACTAGGTCGCTGAGGGCTTTGCCGTCTACGGATTTGCCTTCGAGGGCGGATTTTGCGGCTTTCACTACCGCGCCCATTTGCTTCATGGAATTGGCGCCGGTTTCGGCGATGGCTTTGTCGATGGCGGCGTTCATTTCCGCGTTGCTGGCGCTTGCGGGGAGATAAGTTTCGAGGATGGCGAGTTCTTTGGTTTCTTTGTCGGCGAGTTCCGGGCGATTGCCCTTGGAAAATTGTTCGATGGATTCCTTGCGCTGCTTGACCAGGGTTTGCAGAATCTGAATGGATTCGACCTCGTCCAGCGTGCGAATTTTTTCCACCTCTTTGTGTTTGATGGCGGCTTTCATGCCGCGCAGCACGCTCAGGCGTAGCTCGTCCTTGGCGCGCATGGCGTCCACCAAATCTTTTTGAATCCGCTCAGACAGACTCATCACCGGCTCCTCAAATTGGTTCGTAAGCGCTGGGCGCTTTAGCGCGAGATAATTGTGTTTCAAAATTATCACACAATGTTCACCGGTTGCATTGACACTGCGGTGAGGGCTCGCTACCGTTGATGGTTAACGAAATACAAAAATTTCACCACAGAGCCGGAGAGCAAGAGCATGAAAGTAATTGTGGCCGACAAAATTAGCGCGCGTGGTGTGCAGTTGCTCAAAGAGCAGGCCGGTTGGAACGTGGTGCAGACCACAACAGACAACCTGGTCGCGGAAATTGCGGACGCGCGGGCGCTTATCGTACGCAGCGCCACAAAAGTTACTGCCGAGCTGTTGGAGAAAGCGCCTTTGCTGCGTTGCGTGGGACGCGCCGGGGTGGGCGTGGACAACATCGATCTGGAGGCGGCCACCAAGCGGGGCATCATTGTTATGAGTACGCCTGGTGGAAACGCGGTGAGCGTTGCCGAGCATACTTTCGCGCTGATGCTTTCACTGGCGCGGCAGGTGCCGCGACTGGATAAAGCTTTTCATGAAGGGCGCTGGGAAAAATCGAGCGCGGCCGGCATGGAAATGAGCGGCAAGACGTTGGGGCTTATTGGACTGGGACGCATCGGAAGCGAAGTGGCGATGCGCGCCGAAGCGTTTGATATGCGGGTGCTGGGTTACGACCCGTACATCAGCGAGGCAGCGGCCAAGGAATTTTCGGTGGAGTTGGTGCCGCTGGATCGATTGCTGGCAGAAAGCGATTTTGTTTCGTTGCACACCGCGCTAAGCCCGGCGACGCAAAATCTGATCAATGTGGCAACGCTCGCGAAGATGAAAAAAGGCGCGTTCATCATCAATGCGGCGCGAGGCGAGTTAATCGAAGAGGCCGCTTTGGCCGATGCGTTGAAGAGCGGGCACATTGGCGGAGCGGGACTGGATGTTTTTGCCGTGGAGCCGCCAAAAAATTCGCCGCTGGTGGGATTGCCAAACGTGATCGCGACCCCGCATATCGCTGGATCGACGACCGAGGCTCAGGAAGAAGTGGGTACGCAGGTGGCGGTGCAGGTGAAAGATTATCTGGCCGAGGGAATTATCCGAAACGCGGTGAATCTGCCGGTGCTGTCCGCCGAGCAGTATCGTCGAGTGCGCCCCTACATGGAGTTGGCGGAACGCCTGGGCTCGCTGGTGTCGCAGGCGTCCGATACGCGGCCGTCAAGAATTCGCATTCGCTATGCGGGAGAAGTTTCCGAAGTGGGGACGCATTTGTTGCGCAACGCGGTGCTGGCGGGCGTTTTGAACGCGGTGCTGGATGAAAAAGTAAATGTGGTGAACGCTCCGGCGATTGCGACTGCGCGCGGCTTGAAAGTGGAAGAAGAAACGCGCAAGCGCGAGCATGGCTTCCCGAATACCTTGGAGATTTCCGTGTTGCCGTTGCAGAGCGGCGGGTCGCAAGAAGGCTTCAGCGCGGAAGGAACGGTATTGTTTGATGGCTCGCCGCGAATTCTTCAAATCGAAGGCATCCCGCTCGAAGCCCAATTGGAAGGGACGATTTTATATTTGCGTAATCGGGATGAGCCTGGAGTTATCGGGCAAGTTGGGACGATGCTGGGAAAATACGGCGTGAATATCGCGACTTTTGCGCTGGGGCGCAAAGATGCCAAGCAGGGAGCGCAGGCGGTTTCTTTGGTGCGGCTGGATGGCGAGGTTTTTAATTCCATCCTGGAGCCTATACGAGGAATTCCGGCGATCACTTATGCGAAGCTGCTACGCTTGAATTAGTTCCTGCTCGTTTTAAAAGAGATGGCTAGTTCGCCTAAAAATGGGCGCCGCTGTGCTCATAACTTTCCAAACTTCGCGAAAAAGCCGATCAAATCACCGCCACGAAGCGGGGGCGCTTCAACAATTATCGAAATTTTGGCTGAATAATATCCACGTTGCGTCTACACACAAATAAATCCCGAGTATTTCGCCGGGTTCAAACCAGAGTCTATTTCCGTTTTATAAATGCTTGACAGGGACTGTCGATTTGTCCTAAAAGTATGGCATTCGGTGACACTGTCGAGCAGGTGGGGTTCCTGGTCTCATTTCAAAGGGTCTGGCGTTTATCCAGTTGGCGGTGGTCCTCGCCTGCCAGTCCGTTAAATTCTCGATATCAAAGATTGCAGTGATGCGAAAGGAGCAGCCCATGGGGTGGTCTGCGGTCAATCGGAATTTCATTCTTGGTTCAATCGTTTTAATACTGGTGTCCGCCACGACGTGGGCACAAAACGGGACGTCTTCAATAAGCGGCGCGATCACTGATCGGCAGAAGCGACCAGTGCCTGGCGCGACCGTCACGTTGAATAACCCTGCCACCAACGCCTCGCGCAGCGTCCAGTCTTCAGATACTGGCACTTATATTTTCGACTTGATACCGCCGGGCGATTATCAGGTGGTCGCAGAGGCTCCCGGATTCAACAAAAACGTGACTGATAATGTACAAGCTCTGGTGGGCAAAAACACGGAGCACAGCGTGCAATTGGAGGTGGGTTCGGTCAACGTAACGGTAGAAGTGCGCTCCAGTGATCAAGGCGCGCTAATCAACACCCAAGATGCCTCGCTCGGCAATATTCTCGAGACGAGTCAAATTACGCAACTTCCGCTGGAAGGCCACAACCTGATCGACTTGCTGAGCCTTCAACCGGGCACAACGCGCGAAGGTTACGTTACCGGCGCGCGCGCGGACCAGTCGAACGTGACTTTGGATGGAGTAGATGTAAACAACGCGCAAACAGGAAACGCCGCGCAGCCCACTGGAGGCGCTGGTTTAATTATCGGCGGGCTTGATACTGACCGTGGAAATATCACGTCGGGCCCGGTGCTGCGCCTGAACACTGAAGCGATTGAAGAATTTCGTGTTACTACCGCAAATGGAGGCGCGAATCAGGGGCGTTCCGCGGGAGCACAAATCAATTTAGTTACCAAGTCAGGCACGAACAGTTTTCACGGGGCGGCTTTCGAAAGCTATCGAGGTACACCCTTCGAGGCTAACGATTGGTTTAGCAACGCCGCCGGCGTGCCTCGGACACCGCTGGTTCGCAATTCTTTCGGGGGCGGCTTCGGTGGGCCCATCTGGAAAGACAAACTATTCTTCTTTTACAGCTACGAAGGGCGGCGTGACGCGACGGCGCAAGGTGTAACGCAAGTTGTTCCGCTGGCGAGTTTGGGGCAGGGAACGCTGAACTATTCGTATTGTCCCGATGCCGCTTGCGCCACTACTCAAACAGCATCTTTGACTTCGGCTCAAGTACAACAGGTGTATGCGGACGCGGGACTCAATCCAGCGGCATTGACTGCGCTGGCTGACGCGGCCGCCAAATATCCCGCGAATGACTTCACGCAAGGCGATGGGTTGAATACCGGAGGATTTCGATTTAATGCCCCCACGCCGGTCTCATTGAATTCACATGTCGCGCGGCTGGATTTCGCACTGACCAGCACGCAGTCACTCTTTGCGCGGGTCAACGTAATTCACGATCATCAGACGCTTGCGGAATATTTGCCGGGCGACATTTCGCCGCAGGTTTGGAATCATCCTCGAGGGCTGGCTGTCGGTCATACCTGGACGCACGGGAATATAGTGAACAGCGCGCGCTATGGGTATACGCGACAGGCGTTCACCCAAGGTGGCGACAGTACTGGCAACGATGTGTCGTTCCGGTTCGTGTTTCAACCGAATAATGAAACGCACACGTTGAGTCGCGTGACGCCGGTACATAACATCACAGACGATGTCTCGTGGACGCACGGACGGCACACTCTGCAATTCGGAGCGAACGTCCGGCTGATTACCAACAGCCGTACAAGCTTCGCGAACGCTTTTGATTTTTCCACCACCAATCCTTCTTTCTATTCGGGGGCCGGTGAGAGCCTCTCGAGCGCGTTCCATAATTATCTGTATGCCAATGGTTTGCCCGGGGATGAGAACGTCGTACAATCACTGGACTCTATTAGTCAAATCCAAAACGCCGCTACCGCGATCATCGGACGATTCTCGGAATACACGGCAAACTTCACCTTCAATAAAGACGGGAGTCTGTTAGCTCCCGGGTTACCCACCGTCCGTAAGTTCGCTACTCAGGCGTACGAAGAATACCTTCAGGATTCCTGGAAGATCCGTCCTCATCTAACACTGACGCTGGGCCTGCGTTATAGCCTTGAGCGGCCGGTGTATGAAACCCAGGGTTTCGAGGTGCAACCTACCGTTCCTCTTGGCACCTATTTTCAAGATCGTTTGAACGCTGCGGCGCAGGGCGGAAATTTCGTCGACCCCATCGTGATCAATCGCTCAGGGCCGGCGAATGGTGGAAAACCGATGTACAACTGGGACAAAAACAACTTTCAGCCCCGTATCGCGGTGGCTTGGTCGCCCAACTATTCCGGAGGGCTCCTGCATTCGCTGTTCGGTGACAGCGGTAAGTCCGTAATTCGCGGCGGCTTTGCGATCACCAACGACTATTACGGTCAGGCTCTGGCGGTTGACTGGGACCTGAACAACACTCTTGGTTTCACGTCGAATTTCACGACGCCGGCGAACACCTACGATTCATCGGGAAGTAACCTGCCTCCTCTTTTCACTGGATTTAACCAAAGCGCGCATGACCTACCCTTAGTTGCCATACCAGGCAGCCTCCAATTCCCGCTGTCTCAGCCTATAGACGAGGGAGGCAGAATCGAAACGGGTGTCGACTCTACTCTGCATGCACCTACCGAATACGTCTGGAATTTGACTTACGAACGCCAGCTACGCGGCGGATTGACGCTGTCCGTCTCCTACATAGGCAGGGCTGGGCGAAGCCTGTTAGCGCGGCGCGATGTAGCTGCGTTCAATGATCTACGCGACCCCAAGAGCGGGATGGACTGGTACACCGCAGGGACTATACTGGAAAAGCAGCGCCAGAAAGGCGTCGACACTAGCCAGATTGCGTCGATTCCTTTCTTTGACAATCTTTTCCCCTCTAACCTCGTTGATCTGTTTAATAACGATCCGAATATTCAGGCGGGGTTCCCGTCAACTTGGACGCCGACACAAGTGTTCTATGGGATGCAGAGTCGCACTCCCTCGAATCCGTTTGCATTCTTTGCG
>JAUTXJ010000418.1 GCA_030838075.1 Acidobacteriaceae bacterium | reverse complement strand
TTTGTGGTTGGCCGTATCGTTTGCGTTGAAAGCGTACCTACACTTTTTTGACAGGTACAGCGCTACGTACGGATCGCTCGGCGCGGTCATTATTCTCTTATTGTGGTTTTACGTTTCAGGTGCTTCGCTACTGTTCGGCGCGGAAATTAACTCGGTAATCGAGGACGCGGCGGCAGCGGAGGGCGAGCCAGATGCCAAGGGAATAGGAGAAAAAGCCCCAGATGTTCCGGACAAGCAGACTAAAGCGGAGAAGAAGGCGGGTCGGGCCTCAGCCTAGCGAGGCAGGATTGGCATCAGCGCTTGGCGGCTGAAAGGGCGGGCGAAGTTTCCTTGGGGTCAGCTTCCACGGTCACTTCCACCTGGGCGCCGGGCTTTAACTTAACTGCCTTGCCCTTATCATCTTCCAGGGTATTTTCGATACGAATTTCGCGATCTAGATGATCGGCGCCTTCAATGGCGATTTCGGCCATTTCCTTCTCGTGCGGGACGCGCGGTTCGATGATTTTTTGTACAACTCCAGGTTTGGTGGTCTTCGGTTTTTTGGCCATTTCGCCTCGGGCTGGTTCCGAACAGTCCGATATGTTAGCACGCCATTTTTGTGGCGCAAAACGAGCATTTCCGCACCAAAGCAAAATTGCATAGCTTCGTCCACGATCGTCACCGTTTAAGGACGCAACAGTTTTTGATGTGAGCGCTTGTTCATCCATTCCTGGTAGAGCTGAACGTTGAGCGGAGTATTTTTGCCGCGCAATTGTTTCAGGAAGGCGTGGCGTGCTTTGGCCTCCGTTGCTGAAGGCTTTGCGCCTGCATCAGACTTGCGCTTTACAAGTTCAATCCCCACGTCGGGAGCCTGCACACGCGAGCGGTTACCGAGAAAATCGCCAAACGCCACAGCTGCGGAGATTTTAAAAGGCGATTTAAAATCCTTGCGAGCCGCTGCGATGCGTTCCTTCAGACCGGCTAACGCGGCTGCAACACGTTCGGGCGTGTAGTGCGGCAGCTTCGATCCTGAAACCGTTTGCCCGGCAGGCGTAGTGAACCATTCGCGGGCGCCTTCGGCGGCTTTTACGTAGCCTTGCATTTCCATAATGGTGATTACTTTGGCGGCTTCGCTTGCGGGGATGCCGAGCGTTTCGGCAAGGTCGCGGGTCGTCCAGATGAGCAGCCCTCGCGTGTCTTTGAGAAAACTCATCACCCCCGCGGCCGGGACTGACGGCATGACCTCACGCGGCGTTTTTGATTTGCTGGTAGCCATATTTATTTGCGGACTGCCTTTTGCAAGACTTAATAACCGATGGTGCGTAAATCTTCAGCGAAATGAAACAAATTCCGCGCCACAAACCACAAATTTGCCGGTCGTTCCGCCAATCGCCGCATAAACCACGTATACCAATGGATGCCGTAGGACACCAAAACTTTTGAAGGATAACCCTCGCGCGCGAGGCGTTCCTGCTCACCACTCTGGATGCCGTAAAGCATCTGCACTTCGACGTCGGTCTTTGCAACGCCGCTGGTTGCGGCAAATTCTGAAATTCTGCGCAACAGTACCATGTCGTGCGTGCCAAACGCCGCGCGGATTTTCGGCTCCGTCTTTTTTGCGAGAAGCATTTCTTTGGCGAGCAAGAAATAATTTTCATCGACGCGCGACTTTTCCGGGAACGCGATCTCAGGCGGCTCGCTGTAGGCCCCTTTTACCAGGCGAATCGCTGGCCGCAAGGCCAACAGGGTCGCCAGGTCGTCCTTGGTGCGATGTAAGTACGCTTGCAGGCACACACCGGCGTTGGGAAACTCGCCTAGCGCGCTGCGGTAAAGTTGCAACGTGGCATCCACGTAATTGCTGGCTTCCATGTCGATCCATACCACGCGCCGCGGATCCTCCTGCCCAATGATCGTTTTCAAATTGTCGTAACAAAGCTCCGGAGACAGGTCGAGTCCCAGCTGCGTGAGTTTTACCGATACTTCCGCGTCGAGCTGCTGTTCCCGGACGCTGCGCAAGACTTCCAGGTAATGTTCGGTGACACCACGCGCTTCGGCTTGGTCGGTTATGTTTTCTCCCAGGCGCGTAAAGATCGCTCCGATATTTTTGCCTTGCAAACGCTGCGCGGCGGCCAGCGCGTCGCTGAGCTCTTCCCCAGGCATGAATCGCGAGACGGCGCGGCGCACAAATTTGTGCCTGGCCGCGTGGTCGCGCAGCCAGGCGTTCTGTGAAGCAGCCAGCAAGATGGAGCGGGTAGGATTCATTTCACAACTTCAAATAATATTTCAAATATTGAGAAGCCGCAGCGATAGTCCTGCCAGCGCGCCACCGAGTAGCGGTCCGAGGATGGGTACCGGAGCGTAGCCCCAATCGGATGCGCTTTTGCCGCTGATCGGCAAGATCGCATGTGCGATGCGCGGCCCCAAATCACGAGCAGGATTGATGGCATAACCCGTGGAGCCGCCCAGCGAAAGCCCGACTCCCCACACTAAACTGGAAACCAGATATACCGCCAAAAATCCTGGCGCCGGACCATTGGCAAACACCAGCCGCGAATAGATCGCGCCGATAACAAATATCAAAACAAAAGTGGCAATGATTTCACTCAGCAGGTTTGGCAAAAAACTGCGGATCGCCGGAGAGGTGCAAAAACACGCGAGTTTGGCTGGAGCATCCGGCGTCTCGCGCCAGTGCGGAAGATATTGCAGCCAGACCAGCACCGCTCCCGCGATTCCGCCGAGCAATTGCACCACAAAAAAAGGCAGCAACTTGCTATAGATTCCGGTGCGCACCGCGAGGCCCAACGTCACCGCGGGATTCAAATTTGCTTCGCCACCGCAAGCAAGCGCCGTGAATACCCCCGCCATTACCGCGAAGGCCCAACCCGCGGTGATGACTATCCAACCGCTGCCCTCCGCTTTGGAACGCTTCAGAAGCACCGCGGCAACCACGCCATCGCCCAGCAAAATCATAATCATCGTGCCCAGAAATTCGCCAAGCAGTGGCGACGGCATGGTCATCAAATCTCCTTGTGCGTTTTAAATCTGTGAATCGGCCCAATCCAATGAGCGAACCACGGCTTTTTTCCATTGGCGGTAAAGTTGTTCGCGACTCGCTTCGTCCAGTCTTGGTTTCCACGTGCGCGCCACGGCCCAGTTGGTGCGTAGTTCCTCAAGCCCGGAGAAAAACTTAACGGCTAAACCAGCGGCGTAAGCGGCGCCCAACGCGGTGGTTTCTTGAATCACCGGACGCAAAACCTCGCGGCGCAAAATGTCGGCTTGGAACTGCATCAACAATTCATCGACGACCATGCCGCCATCCACGCGCAGATTCGCGAGCGAAATTCCGGCATCCGCTTCCATCGCTTCCACCACTTCGCGGGTTTGATACGCGGTGGCTTCCAGCACGGCGCGCGCCAGGTGGCCTTTGTTGGCGTAGCGGGTAAGACCGGCAATCACGCCGCGCGCGTTCTCTTTCCAGTGCGGCGCGTACAATCCCGAAAAAGCGGGCACAAAATAAACGCCGCCATTATCAGTCACACTGCGCGCCAGTGTTTCCACATCCTCGCTGCGCTGGATTAAGCCGAGATTGTCGCGCAGCCATTGCACCAGCGCGCCCGCGATGGCAACACTGCCTTCCAGTGCGTAATGGGCAGGCTGGCTCCCCAATTTATAGGCTACCGTGGTGAGCAAGCCGCATTTGCTAGGCACCATTCGTTCCCCGGTGTTCATCAAGAGAAAACAACCTGTGCCGTAAGTATTTTTCGCTTCACCCGGTTGGAAACAAGCTTGTCCGACCAGCGCCGCTTGCTGATCGCCCAAAATGCCGGCGATCGGGACACCTTTGATTTCACTGACAGCGGCTTCTCCGTATATTTCGCTGCTGGAACAGACTCGCGGGAGCATTGCGCGAGGAATATCGAACGCGGCAAGCAAGTCGGGATCCCAATCCAGGGACTGCAAATTGAAAAGTTGCGTGCGGCTTGCGTTGGTTACATCCGTGACGTGCACGCCACCTGCAGCGCCGCCCGTAAGATTCCAGACCAAAAACGTGTCTATGTTTCCGAAGAGCAAGTCCCCGGCAATAGCTTTTTCACGCGAGCCCCGGACATTTGCCAGCAGCCATCCGAGCTTCAGCGCGCTGAAGTAGGTGCTTAGCGGCAAGCCCGTCCGCGCGCGAAAACGATCCTGCCCGCCGTCTGCGGCGAATCGCGCCACATCTTCGGACACCCGAGTGTCCTGCCAGACGATGGCGTTGGCAATGGGCTCGCCGGTCTTGCGGTCCCACACCACGGTAGTCTCGCGCTGATTGGTTATGCCGATGGCCGCCAGGTCGGCGGCCTGCAGGCCGCGCTGAGCGAGTCCTTCGGCGATGACTTCGCGGGTGCGCCGGAGAATCTCCAGCCCATCATGCTCCACCCAGCCGGGTCGGGGGAAAATTTGCTCGTGTTCGGCCTGAGCCAGCGCGACCACTCGGGCGCTTTTGTCGAAGACCATAAAGCGCGTACTGCTGGTGCCTTGATCAATCGCGCCAATATAACTTTTCAAGAGAACGGCTCCCAGGCAGGCATAACGGCGAGCGCATTTCAGCACACTTCCCGGTAGATGCCAACCTTAAGTCGTTGATGCGGAGGCTATTTCCCTAACGAAATGTGGACATTCTGGTGACGCTTATTTGACGGAGCACGGCAGATGCCGATTGGCTTACTTTATGCATCTAACCACCAGACGGAAGAAAAGAGCGAGGAAATGAAGACGATGAGTAAGCAGAGAATCAGTATTTTGCTGGCTGCCGCGCTTGCCTTAGCGGGCTTTACGGCGGCGGCTGTTCAAGCGGTTGAACCAGTTACCACCACGGTGACCGCGGTGGGCAAGAAAAACACGCAACCACCGCCGATCAAGAAAGAAGACGTCGAGCTCTACCAAGGCAAGGAACGCTTGCAGGTCGCGGATTGGCGCAAGGGAGAAACGCTTTTTCTCGCTGTGCTGATCGATGATTCGCTGGACCAGAATATCGCCTCGCAATGGAGAGACCTCCGAGCATTCATGATGGCGCAACCGCCGACTACCTATATCGCGGTGTTTTACGGACGTAACGGGGCGGCCATGGTGGCGCAGGATTTCACCAAGGACCACGCTGCGGCGGCGAAAGCCTTGCGCATTACTTATGGTGGATTTGGCGCCTTTTCCAGTCCTTATCTGGAACTGCAGGACTTGATCAAAAGGCTGCCGGGAGAAGGTGAACGGCGCTCTATCCTGTTGATTTCCTCGGGCATCGATTACTTCCACGGAAATTTCGGTCCGATTAGTCCGGACGTAGATCCGACTATCGAACACGCGCAGAAAGCCAATATTAATATCTGGACGGTATATGCTCCGGATGCGGGACATGCTGGGCGTGGATTTTTCCGCCGGAGCAACGCGCAATCGGAATTGAGCGAGATTTCCGAAGAGACCGGCGCGGAATCCTACTTCCTGGGTTTCGGGCCTCCGGTCAACCTGAAACCCTATTTCGATGAGATTTCCATCCACCTCAACAATCAGTACCTGCTTACCTTTGAAGGTAGCGGCGGAAAGCGCGGACGGTTTGAGCGTATTCGCGTGACCAGTGAAATTCCGAAAGTGGAGTTTATGACTCCGTCCGGAGTTTTTCTGCCGAAGGAATAATCAAGTAATCCACGAACGGAAAAGGCGTGAGTTTTGCTCGCGCCTTTTCTTAAATCACTTCCGTTCCAATTCAGACGCCTTCGCGCATCGCGGACGTGCGCCTAATCGTCGGCACCCGAGAGCGCGACCGCGCGAGTCGATTCGCGAATGACCAGCTCCGGATTTGTTCTATGGCGCGCGATGCTTACTTCGCGCTTTTCCAGATTGGCGTTCACGCCTTCCATAATTACGTTCACCGCCAGGCCGCCCATCGCCTCGAGCGGCTGGCGCACGGTGGTCAACGAAGGAGTTGCGAGCAACGAAAAGGGCACATCATCGAAGCCGATCACCGAGCATTGTTCCGGAACTTTCAAACCAGCCTTGGTTAAGGCACGGATGGCTCCAAATGCGGTGAGATCATCGAATGCCAGCAAAGCCGTGAAACGTTTTTTCTTTTGCAGCAATTCGTCGGTACAACGCTGGCCGTTTTCGAAGCCCGAATTGGGGTCGAGCGAATCCGGGAGCTGCACAACCAGTGCAGGATCGATCTCAAACCCCGCACTGTTCGCGAATTTTTGAATGCCCCGCCAGCGCGGGGCAGTGTCAAACAGCATCTTTGG
The DNA here is from genome assembly GCA_030838075.1 of Acidobacteriaceae bacterium. Taxonomy (GTDB): domain Bacteria; phylum Acidobacteriota; class Terriglobia; order Acidiferrales; family UBA7541; genus Acidiferrum. The sequence goes on along the minus strand of JAUTXJ010000418.1, from coordinate 2,717 downwards.
CCCTCGGATGAAAGCGATCTTGCGGTGGCCAAGTTGATAGAGATGCTCAAGGGCCAAGCGCCCGCCCGCTTCGTTATCCACGACAATGGAACTGACTGTGTCACCGGGCAATTCGCAACCGATGGTGGCCGCGGGAATATTGCGTTTTCCGATGTCGGCGAGCAGGTGAATGTCCACGAAAAGCCAATTGGCCACCACGATCAGGGCTTCGATGTGCCGGTCGAGCAACATTTCCAGGTAACGTTCGAAGCGATTCCGCTGATTGTGCGCGTCCGCAAAAATAGGCACGTAAGAACATTGATAGAGCGCGTTTTCAATTCCGCGCAGCACCGGCGTACAAAACGGATCGCTGATATCGAAGATCATTACTCCCACGCTGTGGCTGCGATTACTTCGCAGGAACCGCGCCATGGCGTTGGGGCGGTAGCCTAATTTCTTGGCGGTCTCCTCGATGCGTTTTTTTGTAGCGGGTGCGATGTAACGAGCCAGCGGAGCATTATTCAGCACGATCGAAACGGTAGCGGGCGAAAATCCGCTGGTTTCGGCCACATCCCGCATGGTCACCGTGGCGTCTTTGCTACCGTGCCGCTTCACTCGCTCTCCTGGGTCGCCAGACAAATGTTTTGTGGCACTGAGTACTCAAGGTTTTTTCTCTGCCCATTCGTTATTCAACCTGTTGCTCTGGCGCGGCGTCGAATGACATTTCGTTGCGAAACCACGAAGTCTTCCACGCTCCGTAAACAATTCCCAGCGCCAGCCAAATCGTGCCAACGATTTTTGCCGGTGAGCTTAAATTCCACCAGATAAATCCGCAAATTAAAAACCCCAGCGCAGGAACTAACAAGTTTCCAATTTTCTTTTCCTTGGCGCGAACGAAATAATGCATAAAGGAGGCGGCGTTCACACCCATGAATGCGATGAACGCTCCAAAGTTCAACAATTCCGCGCCGCGTTCGTAGGTGATTAGGAAGGCGCCCAGCAGCGCGAGCGCGCCGATCAAAATTACGTTGTTCTGTGGAATGCGCAGGCGGGCGCTGATCTTTCCAAAAAATCCCTTGGGCAGCGCGTCGTTGCGCCCCATTCCATATAGCAAGCGCGCGGCCGCCAATTGCGAGCCGATGCCCGAGCCGACGTTGGCGATTAGAATCGTAAAATTCAGCAGCTGAAAAAGAAAAAATCCTCCCACCTGCTGCGCCACAATGGGATAAGCGGATTCCACCTTGTCGTCGGGAAACGGTTTTGAGCCCCACACCAGTTGCGCGGCGTAGACCTCCAGCGAGGATAGTACGCCTGTAATCACGCAAACCATGACAGTCGCCAGCAAAATATTGCGCCGCGGATTATCCACTTCTTCCGAAAATGTGGAGATGGCGTCAAAGCCGATGTAGGTCAGCACCGCGATGGAGGTGCCTTGAAAAACGCCGGAAAAGCTGAAGGTCGCGGGATTATAGAAAGGCTCAGTAAAAAATCTGGGGCCATACACATGCAAGCCCCACAAAAAGCGAATGACAAATGCGAAAAACACCACCACTACGATCGACATTCCAGCGGCCAGCACGTCATTGATGCGCGCTGAAGTCTTGACTCCCCGCAAATTAAGAGCGGTAAAAAACGCGGCGTAAAAAATCGCCAAGACCCAGTAAGGCATGCCCGCAAGAATGTTTTGGGTAAGTTTGCTGCAGATGATGGTGCAAATCAGCGGATTCAAAATGTAATCCATTACCATGGCCCAGCCGGTTAAATAACCGAAGCCGTGATGAATTTCCCGGCCCACGTAGGTGTAGGCGGAGCCCGCGCTCGGGTAAGCACGCGCCATTTTTCCGTAGCTGATGGCGGTGAATAACATCGCCACCATGGCGATCAAGATGGTGGTGACCACATGGCCGCCGGCTTTATTGCTGATCACTCCGTAGATACCCATTGGCGCGATGGGCTGGACGATCACCATGCCGATGATTACCAGGTTCCAGAGTGTGAGGGCTCGCCGCAGTCGCGGTGCGCTGTTGACGCCGGCTTCACTGCTCAAAGATTTCTCCGTTGTGCGGCATAAAACGGCGATGGCGCTGGCCCATAACGTTTAAACGTTGGGAAAACCGCTGCAGCGATAAGCTTGTATTGAATCGTTTCAATGGCAGTAACTGTGCAAGAAGTTCGCAGGTGGCGCAAGCGCAAAGTTTGCGAGCGCGAGCATATTTCATTCTGCTAATGTGCAATTTGGTGCTGGTACGGGCGAACAGGGTCGCTGTACCTCGGCAGGCTCGAACGTACGGTGTCGTTTAATTTACTTTGCTTGACATCCGCGAAACTGCGCTTCGCCGCCGCGTAGTCTAATGAAGTAATGGCAAGAATAATGCCATCGAAAACTTCATGCCCCTGACATTCTTGTGGAAGCGTCGCAAACCAGCGACCACCGTGTTTCTTCACGCCCTGGCATTTGCCGGCGTGTTGCTCGCGGCCTATTGGCTACGGGGCAAGTCCATTCAGGCCGATCCAGTGTTGCAAGGATACTTACAGGTCATAACCGGCCTGTTGGCATTTGTTTTCGCGGCGGTAACACTGGTGAGATTTCAAGGCACGCAAGACCGCATCTCGCTGATTCTTGGCGTGGGTTTCATGGTTTCGGGCGCGGTGCTCACGGCTACCAGCGTTCTTTTTTTTCAGCTCTTGCGCGATGCGCCGCTGGAATTCCTGTGGGCGCCGGTAGCGTGGTGGGAAAG
>JAUTXJ010000401.1 GCA_030838075.1 Acidobacteriaceae bacterium | reverse complement strand
GTGTCGGTAATGCCGATGACCGTCAAGCGCTCCGCGTCTCGATACGGAAACGGATGCAGCACGCCGTTATAGAAGATGCTGAAGATAATCGTGGAAAAACCAATCCCCAGCGCCAGTGCAATAATCGCGACCACGCTGAAGCCCGGATTCTTCCGTAGTTGTCGAACCCCGAACCGGCAATCAGAAATCACCGACTGCACCCAGTTCCCAGCTCGCTCGTCGCGCACCTGCTCTTTCACTTGCTCCACCCCGCCAAGCTCAATTCGCGCCGCGCGTCGCGCCTCCTGCGGCCCCATCCCCGCGCGCATGTTTTCCGCCGTCATCAATTCGAGATGCGACCGCACTTCATTGTCGAGGTCTGCTTCCACACGTCGCGATAGAAAAAGATTCCGCAGGAAACTGCGCACCTTCACAAAGAGCGGCATGCCAACACCTCGCTAGGACGCTTCCAGAGCCTGGGTGATTGCCAGGGAAATGCGGTCCCATCTCTTGGTTTCGACTTCAAGCTGCTTCCGTCCGGCTTTCGTCAATCGATAGAATTTTGCCCGGCGATTATTTTCCGAATCTCCCCAAAAAGCCGAAATCCAACCCTCATCTTCCATCCGGTGCAGAGCCGGGAAGAGTGACCCCGGCTTAACAACAAATGTTCCGCGGGTAATCTGCTGAATCCGCCGCGAGATTCCCAATCCATGCATCTCGCCTGCCACCAGCGAATTCAAAATCAGCAAGTCCAGGGTTCCTTGCAACAGCATTGTCGGTTCAGAGCCCAAAGAATCCCTCCTATCGCGTTTCTATAGGAATAATATTTATCCACATATAGAGTGTCAATAGGAGTTCTGGTTCACGGGCGACGGCGTTCGTGTATCTGTTGTTTGAAGGTTGTGCGGGAAGGGTGCTTCCGATTATTGCTTTTGCGGAGCCTCGCCAAGCTGTTTCAGTTTCTCTTCCGCGCTGCCCTTAATCCCGTTGCGGCGGTCCTCGGGATCAGTCGTATCCGAAGCTAAAAGTTCCAGGGCCTTCTTGGCGTTCTCACGTGCCAAAGCTCTTTGCCCATCAGCAAAATATGCATCTGACAGGCTGTCATACACATTCGGCGAATTCGGGTACGCTTCTGCATTGAGCTTCAGAATTTCAATCGCACCCTTGTTATCTTGGGCTTGTAGATGCTCGTATCCCATGAAGTTGACAATATCCTCAGGAAACAATTTCGCCCCGGGATCGTGCTTCCGCGCTTCTTCCAGAGTTTTCCCAACTTTGGCCGCGCCGCCAGGCTGATCAAGTTGATCTAGCACACGTACTTCCTTTGGGACCGCAACTGTTTCCCTGGCGCCCGGCGCGCGTCCCGGCGTCTTGATCAGCGTCGTCACATACCAGTCCACAATTTCCCCGCGCATTTCCGGATGCGCTTTAAACATGTCCGCTCCGTGTCCTCCCGTCGCGACATGAACAAACTTTTTATCGGGATCAGCCGCGAGACTGTACAGCCACTCAATGGCCACTACCGAAGGCGGAAATTCGTCGTCATCCGCTACCGCGAAAAATATCGGCAACTTACTCGACTCACGCAAAAATTGACGGCCCTTCAGATCGGTATTCCCGGAGAGCAGCACCAAAGACTTAACCTCCGTATGTCGTCGCGCCGCCTGAATAGAATTGTTCACTCCGCAACTCGCACCGCCAACGCCTATAACGTCGCGATTCACTCCTGGTTGCGACTCGAGGTACTGCAGCGCGGTGTCAATGTCCCCCGGCCACTTTTCAGCCTGAGTCTGCGCTGCTTGTTGTGGCGGCAACTTATCAAACGGATCGCCACCGCTCTCCCCAAATCCGCGATAGTCCACCGTGAGCACATTGATTCCCGCCGCCGCAAGCTGCTGCGCCAAGCCATCCCAAATCTTTCGCTGTCGATTACATTGATGCAAAAGCAGAACACCGGGCCCAGGCTTCGCCGCTGCAAAATAACTCGCCTTAATCTTGACGCCGTCAGCCGTAGTCAAATCAACAACCCGTTCAGCGGACCACGTGACTACACCACAGCTAAGCGCGCACAACAGACAACCTAGAATGCGAAATGAAAAACGCGCCATGATGCCAGCCTCCTCGCGCACCAACCGCAATCCATTACGCTGATTTCCGCCGCTGCTCCAGCAGCAACCCTGCGCCACATTAAATAGCACTAACGCTACGACAGTCACTAAAATACTCACGGCACAAACACAGTGCTTCCCGCTATGCCATCTGACCGCCTATCCAAGCCGGACTCAATTGTCGCAAGGCATCCGGTGACCGCCTACTTTTTGCTGACCTTCACGATTTCTTGGCTGGGCGCACTCGTCGTAGCCGCACCGCCTCTCCTGCGCCACGAGCCTCCGCCGAAGATCACCGGCATTCTCATGTTTCCAGCCATGCTCCTCGGTCCAAGTCTCAGCGGAATTTTCCTCACTTGGATCCTCGACGGTCCAACCGGCTTGCGCGATCTCTTTTCCAGATTGCTGGGAGTGCGAATCCCTCTTCGTTGGTTTGCTCCGCTGCTCATTCCCCCGGTTTTGGTTCTAACCCTTCTCCTCACCCTGAAAACATTTGTTTCCCCGGTTTATACGCCCAATCTATTTCTAATGGGAGTCTT
>JAUTXJ010000269.1 GCA_030838075.1 Acidobacteriaceae bacterium | reverse complement strand
GATAGCACGTTCAAAAAGGTTGTTTTACCTGCACCTGTACCGCCGGATACGAGGATATTCAGGCGAGCCTTAACACAGCCCCGCAGCAACTCCATCATTGGAGCCGTTAAACTGTTATTTCGAATTAAGTCCTCAGCCTGAAGCGGGTCCCGCCCAAACCGGCGGATAGACAAGGAAGGGCCATCAACAGCCAAGGGCGGAATAATTGCGTTCACACGCGAACCATCGCTTAACCGCGCGTCCACCATTGGCGAAGACTCATCCACTCGCCGCCCGATCGCGGATACGATGCGGTCAATGATGGCCATCAAATGCGCGTCATCGCGAAACTGCACGGCAGTTTTTTCTAGCATGCCGCGCCGCTCTATATACACTCGGTTATAACCGTTCACCAGAATATCGGAGATAGTAGGGTCGGCTAACAATGGTTCCAAAGGCCCTAATCCGAAAACTTCATCTAGCACTTCTTGCGCAAGACGTTCGCGCTCTTGCAAATTCATCGGAGTTGATTCGCCAACAACTAAGGCCTCGAGAATATGTCCTACCTCTCTGCGAACTTCTTCCCGATTCACCTCCGTAAGCTTGTCGAGATTGAGCTTTTGAATAAGTCGACGATGAATAGCAGTCTTTACAGATCCAAAGTCAGTGCGTGTTGCCGGTGTTGAGAGGGGTGGCATACGGGATCACCTTTTTGATGGAAACGAGAAAAATCCGCCTTTAGTACTCTTCTTGACCGGAGCGCTATCGTCAATTCCGGCCAGCATCGCAGCAATTTGGCGGTATCGATGGGTCAAATTGTTGTTGTGATTTTCCATCAAGGGCGTTCCGAGATTGATGGATTCACTAGCTTTACGAAAATCGTTGGGAAGGCAAGCAAAAATTGGACGGCTGATGTCTTTCTGAACGCTCTTGAGCACATCCTCATCGCCTTTGTGCCACCGGTTGATGATGATGCGGGCACGATCCGGTTAAATTCCGAAGCCTTTCAAGGCGAGCAAACGACGCTCTAGAGTCCACAGCGCCGGGACGTTGGCCTCCGCTACGATCAGAATCATGCGAGCCATGCGCAGGATCGGGGTCCATTCCGACGAGAACTGCGAACCCATATCGAGCAAAACTACATCACAGGTACTTTGTGCAACGTTAACAACGCGCTCCAATGAAGCCACTTCTATCCGCTGCCATTCTTCTGGCTGCATAATTCCGCCCAGAATTTCGAGTTTGGTTTTATGCGCGGTTAACAGCCCAGCAAAAAAGTGGCCGTCGAGGCGATCCATATTTTCAACAGCATCGCGCACGCTAAAGCGTGGATGCAGGTCAAGAAGAAGATGTACATTGCCGAGCGGCCGCGAGAAATCGAGCAGTACCACCCGCTTTTTCGCAAATGTCGTTAATTGCACGCCCAGATTAACCGCCACGGTGGTAGTGCCCACGCCACCTTTAGCGCCCATGACTACAATAAGTTTTTCAAGGGAAGGCCGTTCCTTTATATCCAAATCTTCAGAAAATCTGGTTAGAAGTTGCGCCAAAACATCCGCGTTCACCGGCTTAGGCAAGAAATCCTGCACACCGCTACGCATGGCTTCCAGCAGGAGTTGATGGCTGGGGGGCAATATCGCGGAAAGGGCAACGACTTTTACAGCAGGCCGAAGCCGTCGAACATGTGCGGCGAAAGCAAAAAAATGTTCAGGATCGCGAGATAGATCAAGAAAAACAACATCAGGACTCATGTCCCCGGCGTCAGGCAATTTGTCAGATGATATAGTCCAGTTCTTTACGGTCTTGACTAAGCCAGTCTGCTGCAAAGCGGCGAGTAAATGCGCGGCGCTTGCGGCATCATTACTTGCGATAGTTATGGTCAGCATTACCGATTTTACCTAATCCCTTAATCCCGATGCAAAATTCCCCGGCCCCCATTGTTATCGAGGCGAAGGATTCTGTGATTGCGGTGCTGCTGTCGGTTCAAGAAAACCTTTGGGCATAATAGGCCCACCGGGAGCGGAGTCTTGAGCCTGAACGATGCGCGGAGTAACAACGATCAGTAATTCGTTCTTGCTCTTGGTTATCGAACGGCTTTGGAAGAGCTTTCCCAAGATCGGGATGCTGCCAATGCCTGGAATTCTCTCGAGCAACTCGGTGACGCGATTATCAAGCAGTCCTGCGATGGCGAAGCTTTGACCATCACGCAAGTCCATCTCTGACTCCGCGCGGTTGGTAGACAATGCCGGAATATTGAATCCCTGCAGAACGAGGCCGTTGGAGAAGTCCAAAGAGCTAACTTCCGGCTTTACCTTTAGATGAATCATACCGTCGGGCATCATCGTCGGGGTGAAGCTGAGCCGAATTCCGAATTCTTTAAATTGAATCGTGATGGCCGCAGCGCCGCCTGTTCCGGTTCCCTGCAACACGGGGAATGGAAACTCACCGCCAGCCAGGAAACTGGCTTCCCTGCCAGACATAGTCATCAAGTTTGGTTCGGCTAAAATTTCAAGTACGTTTTCGCTTTGCATGGCCTTTATCGTGGCCGCAAAGTTAATGTCCGGGCGGAAAATGAAAATGTTCATTAAATCGCTTAGCCCGAAGCCTGATCCAAGGC
>JAUTXJ010000050.1 GCA_030838075.1 Acidobacteriaceae bacterium | reverse complement strand
AGATTCGCGACGCAAGTGTCCAATTCCGGGGTGTTGATGGGCACGCCAGCTTACTTGTCTCCCGAGCAGATTCAGGGAAATGCGCAGGACACGCGATCGGATCTTTTTTCGCTGGGGATCATTCTGTATCAGATGACCACTGGCATGCAGCCGTTCAGCGGCAGCTCAGTGAGCGCGGTATGCGCGCAGATTGTGGCGATTATGCCGCCGCCACCTTCACATCACAATCCCAGTTTGCCGGCGGCATTCGACCGCATCGTGATGCGTTGCCTGGCCAAAGATCCCGCGGACCGATACGCGACTGCAGAGGCGCTGGGTGCTTCGCTGTATCCCTTCGCGCACGCGCAGGAAATGGCGCCGATGGTTCCCGAAAAACCATCCGCGGCTGCTGAATTTGTAACGCGCGCCGAGAAGTGGGTGGTGACGGCAAATAAGGCACTGAAAGCCGAAGCGCAGGAGCAAACGCGACGCTTGACCTCGTTGGTAATGGCCATCTGGACTTCCGATGCAGCGTGGTGGAATCGTCCGATGCAACGCAAAGATTTGTGGGCCGCGGGAACTGCCGCGGTGTTGCTGATCGGGCTGGTGCCCATGGCCCGAGCTTTGCGCAATCACACGCACGCCCAGCCAGTGGTATCAGCGGCAATGGTGATCGGTACAAGTTCTACGCCTGCGGCTTCGAATGTTGGTTCTCAGGCGCCTATTAATTCGAATGCTTCGATGATCAACATCAGCTCGTCGTCAGTGGGCGATGCCCCGATCGCGAGTGCCGATGCCGTTGTTGGCGAGGTCGCGAAGCCTGCGGTGAACTTCCAGGACGAGAAACTTAAAAAGACGGTAACGGCTAGTCAAGGCATCGAACGCCATGCGGCGACGGTGGCGAAGGCACGCCAGTTGAGCCGGCAAGCCGCTACGAAATTGGCTGCGGCGTCGCTGGACAGCCTACCGGTTTATGGACCAAGCATGCCGGCGATCATGCCGGTGCTGGAAACGGCGCCGGTCACGCCCGCTGTGGTACAGACTACATTGCGTATCAACATCGTATCCGAGGTGACTGAGCAGAGTACCCTGGCGGTTTTCTCCGGTGATGAGTTGCTGCTGACTACACCGTTGAAGCCTCAGCAAGCGGGCGACACATTGCGGTTCAATTGCTCGATTGTGGCGGGCGAACACGCGCTGCGGGTGGTGTTGTATCGCGCGGATAAGACGGTGTTCATGCACAAGGAAAATAAATCTGAACTGCATGCTGATGGCGCGAATACGATGGAAGTGCATGTAAACCGCAAATCGAAAATGCTGGTCAAACATGAGACGTCGTTGGAAGTAGTTTGGCCGAGCAGGACCACCTCGTCGTCTGCGGAAGCGATTCAGGGATTCAAGCCGGCTGGGGCGCTGGCGCTGCGTTAGTTTTAGTCGCTTCGCAATTATCATAAGATAAAATTTAGAAGTTCCTACAAGAGCGGGGGAGATGACTATGAGTGCAATAGCTCATTTTTACCGCACGGATACAACGCGATCGCACCTTTGGTGGATCAGTTGTGAAAGGTGTCACGCAACGGGTATCGCGCACCTTCAACGGAGTGCCGCTGTATGGTGTACGAAATGTGATCGCCTTGGAAAGATTCAGGTAGGAATTTACCGGCCGGATTCGCTCAAAGCGGTACGGAGGCTCGGGATAGGCATTTGCTTCGCAGTTGCGGGACTGACCTGCTACCTAATTTTTTTCAATTAACGGGTTCTTCGCCTCATCGGCGGGGTGACGGCGGAGACTAATTTAGTTACTCGTAGCGGAGGGCTTCGACGGGGTCGAGTTTGGAGGCTTTCATGGCTGGCCAGACTCCAAAGAAGAGGCCGACGCCGATGCTGACGATCAGGCCAGCCGCGGCAGCCCATACTGGGACGCTGCCATGCCATTCCAGCGTTAAGCGAATCAGCAATACCAGGCCATTGACGAGGATGAGCGCGATGATTCCACCTGCGCCCGTGAGGGTCATGGCTTCGAGCAAAAATTGCCAGGTTATATCCTTGCTCTTGGCGCCGATGGCCTTGCGGATACCACTCTCGCGGGTGCGCTCGGTGACGCTGACGAGCATGATGTTCATTACGCCCACCCCACCGATCAGCAGGCCTACGGAACTAAGCACTACCGCGGCCAGGGCTACCATTCCGACGATGCTATGGAATTCTTGCACTTCCTGCTGGGCGGTTCGAATCTCGAAAGTATCTTTGGCGTTATAGGCCACGTTTCGCCGGCGGCGAAGTAATTCGGTAGCCTGATCGACGGCCTGATCCAGCATATTTGGGTAGGCCTGAAAGCGAATATCGTTTTCGTAGGCGCCGGGATAAATTTTGTGGAAGGTGCTGTAAGGGATCAGGACGCGGCGATCTTCATCGCCCATACCGAATCCACCTTTAGGTTTTTCGACCACGCCGATCACCTGAAAAACCGAGCCGTCGATCAGAACGTCTTTGCCTACGGGGTGGCCTTCTGGGAAGAGAACGGGTGCGACGTTCTCGCCCAGCATCACCACCTTTTCACGGTGGAGGTCATCTCCTTCACTGATAAACCTACCAGCGAGGGTGGCGGCGTTGGCGTAGACTTGGCCAAAATTCGGCTGGACGCCGCGGAAATCGATGGCGGTGACCTCGCCGGCTTTGGTTCGCACGGTGTGGTTCTGCTCCCACCAGATCAAAAACACGGTGACGTTTTTGATAGCGGGGCAGCCTTCTTTTAAAGCTTCCGCGTCGTCCAGGGTGATGGGCTTGCGCAAACGCTCTTCGAGGGGCCGAGTGTTGCCGTGGGGTCCCTGCGCCCAGCGAGAGACAAAAGCGGTGTCGGCGCCAAATTGCTTGATGTTCTCTTGGATGGTTTCGTCGAATCCGGTAATGAGCGCGGCAACCAGCATGATGACACTGACACCAAGCACCACGCCAAATACGGTAAGAGCGCTGCGCATTTTGTGAGCGCGCAGAGTGTCCATGGCCTGTTTGAGATTTTCACCGTGTGATTGGGCCATGTTGATACCTCAGCCGTCCGCGCGGAGCGCTTCGATCGGGTCCAGTTTTGCCGCGCGCATTGCGGGATAAATTCCGAAGAAAAGACCGACGGCGGTAGAAACGCCAAGCGAAATAATCACCGCGCTGAGCGGGGTTTTTACCGGGATGGGAGTTACGGCGCGGACCAAGGCAACGAGTCCATAAGCTAAGGCCAGTCCCATGATTCCGCCCACCGAGGCAAGCACGGCGGATTCGGTCATGAACTGCAAGACGATGTGTTTTTTTCGTGCACCAAGAGAACGGCGCAATCCGATCTCGCGGGTGCGCTCGGTAACGCTGGCGAGCATGATGTTCATGATTACGATGCCGCCGACCACCAGGAAAACGGCAGTCAGGGCTACCGCAACAGCGAACAGGTTGCCAGTGATCTGATTCCAGAGGGCCATGATGGAAGCCGAACCAAAAACAGCAAAATTGTCAGGAGCATCATAGGGAAGATGACGCCAGGCGCGCATGAGCATCCGGGCTTCATCTTGGGAAACCTGCATGACTTCGGAGTTCTGAGCTTGCACGAAGATAGTCAACCAGTCGTTCTGCTTATGCCAATCTTTGTAGTAGGTGTTAAAGGGGAGCAGGATGTAATTGTCTTGCGATTGACCGAAGGCGCTGCCGATTTCAGTGGCCACGCCGACAACCTCGTAAGTGTTGGTGCCTGCGCGAATGGTCTTGCCGATGGGATCGACGGTGGGGAAAAATTTCTTCACCACATCGGTGCCGATAAAACATACAGGTGCGTGATGCAAATCGTCGCCGTCGGTCAAGAACCGGCCGGCGGCCAGATTCATGTTACGGATCTCGGGATAATTGGGAGTGACACCGGTGAGGTCGGTGTTTTCGAGGAGGATATTTCCGGAACGCACGTCCATGGTGCGGTCATCGGTGGCGGCGACGTTGGCCGCGGTCTTCATGTTTTCGCGGAGCCGTTGAAACTCCTCGAGAGTGATCAAGGGGCGTTTCTGGGCCTTTATCCAGGCATCCTGGCTGGTGATGATGCCGAAGCGGTCGACCAGATAAACGTTGGCACCAAGGTTGGCGACGCGGTCGGCGACGTAGAAATTGAGCCCGGCAACGACGCTCATAACGGCTACCAGGGTTGCTACGGCGAGGATAACGCCCAGGAGGGTCAGAAAGCTGCGCAGTTTATGGGCGCGCAGGGCGTCCAGCGCCAGGCGAAAAGTCTCGATGACGGTAACGACGGCGGCAGCGATGCGGCCGCGGCGCTTGCGCACGGACACAGCTACCGTGGGCAAACCGGTCAGACGATCACTAGGAGCTACACCCAACATGGCCTCCGGATGTTACTTACTACGTGGAGGGACGCTAAAACGTTCCCGCAAAGCCTATCTATTAGACGTGGGAAATGCGGTTTTATTACCTGTCCGAGCTATTTTACCGCGTTTTACACAGGCCTAGAGTTCTTTGTTGGGCGTGTTGACCATTGCCATTTTCCGCAAAGGCGGACGCTGTAACGCCGCCAGGAGGTGAGAGAGTCGTGCAACAATTGAGGGAAGAATCGAATCCTATATGTTCGACCTAGTCCGCCAATAAGCCATGCAAATTGCCGTCTTTCTGCTTGCCAGTGTCCTTTTCCAGTTCGCCGGGTCCAGTGAATATACCCAAGAACCGGTGGCTGTCCATGCTGCGGACAAACCTAACGATCATGCGCTGTTTGACCGCGTTGTAGAAAATCAGAAAAAGAACGACGCAGCCATGGATGTATATGAACGGCTGGAGCGCGTGGAGATTCATAAAGTAAACGGAGCAGACCAGTCAACGGAGGTGAAGGTTTCCCGGGTCGTTCCGGCGGGTACGGGGGCTGCTCATCTCCCGATGGGGACAGATGGCAAGGTTTCCGACCAGAACGCCTATCGCGCGGAGCTCGAAAGACTCGAGAAGGCGCTGGTGTGGGCCGCTGAAACCGGCCGGACGCAACGGGATGCGTACGAAAAAATTGCAAAGAAAAGGAAAGAGCGGGACGAGCTTATCGGGGCGGCGCGAGCGGCTTTCCTATTTACTTTGATCAGCTCTGAGCAACGCGACGGTCGCGTATTGCTGAAATACAGCATGAACCCGAATCCAGCGTTCAAACCGACTTCCCGCGCAACCTCTATTTACCCGCGGGTTCGAGGAACGGTGTGGATCGATGAAGCTTCCGGCGAGTTGTCGCGCATTGAAGGAGAGGTAACCGAGGATGTTTCGTTGGGCCTATTTCTAGCTAGAGTGTACAAAGGAAGTCGCTTCATGCAGGAGCGGTACGAAATGGTGCCGGGGATGTGGCTGCCTTCTTTTTCCCAGTATGACTTCGATGGCCGTAAATTTCTGTCCAGCTTTTCACTGCATGAACGGACATTTTATTCGCACTACCGGCGAGTGGGTACTCCCAAAGAGGCATTAGAGTTGGTGCGCGCCGAGCTGAAGGACATGAAACCCGGTGGAGTTGCGAGTCGGTAGGAGTTGTGACGGGCAATTTGAATAGCTAAACGATTGATGGCCGTTTCAGCAACCCTGTCCTTAGCATTAAACCTCCCTTCGAAAGACAAGCCTACAATTTAATCAGGCTGTAGATAAGGGGGAGCTATGAGAAGCCTCGTCGTGACGGCTGCGTTTCTTCTGTCTTGCGGCATGACTTTTGGTGCAGGGCAATCCTCCAATTACGGCAATCAGGAGACTTCAGACGCGGGGAAAACCGTGGCGCAATCGTCTGGAAATTCGGCGGAGACGACGGCAGACAAAACCAAAACGAAACCGAAAAAAGTTTGGACCAATGAAGAGGTTTCAAACGTGGGCGGAGATGGGGCCATCTCCGTGGTAGGCAAGGCTGGAAGTGGGGAGTCGAATCCGTCATCAAACAGCTCCCAGAAAAATGCGGCGGTCTTGAGTGCCCGGTACAAACAAGCCGCCCCTTACCGCGATCGCCTTCATCAGTTAAACAATCAACTGGAAACCATAAACAAGAAAATTTCTGAACTACAAAATTTTAAGGCCGATAACAATAGTCCGTCGGGCGGAAGAAATTTGCATCAACGCTATGACATGACACCAGTAGAAGAGCAAGTCAAAGAGCTGGAAGAGAAAAAGAAGAAAATTAAGGCGCAGATCGATGCGGTTGAGGATCAGGCGCGTAAGAACGGCTTTGAAGCGGGACAATTACGCTGAAGCCTCTGGGTATTACGAGCGATTATGCAACTGATACAGATTGCTGTTATTTGGAGACTGCTCCGATGTTGATGCTTCTTTTCCCGATGTTTGCGCACCCAATCTTCGTGATTGCTACAGTTGCAGTGGTAGTCCTGTTGGTTGCCTACCAGCGAAAGCGCGGAAACCTATGAAGCTGGTAGACACCCCGAAGTTGGTCG
>JAUTXJ010000039.1 GCA_030838075.1 Acidobacteriaceae bacterium | reverse complement strand
GGTTGAGGATCCAGACCAACTTACCAGTCCGGGAATGGCGTTAGGCACGGTGGCCTACATGTCGCCGGAACAAGTTCGCGCGAAAGATCTCGATGCCCGCACCGATCTTTTCTCTTTTGGCGTGGTGCTCTACGAAATGGCCTCCGGTCAATTGCCGTTTCGCGGAGAAACTTCGGGAGTCATTTTTGACGGGATTTTGAATCGCGTACCGGTATCGTCCGTGCGCCTGAATCCGGATCTTCCGATGGGGCTGGAAGAAATAATTAATAAGGCGCTGGAAAAGGATCGCAACCTCCGCTATCAGCACGCATCGGAAATGCGCAGCGACTTATCGCGTTTGCACCGCGACACGCAGGTGCGGCCTTCTCCGGTTGCGCACGGAGAAGAAATGGCCGGTGCCGGGCTACCAGGCCGATCATCGGATTCTTCTAAAGGTTCCTCGCCGACCAGTCGAACTCTGGAGATGGCGCATGTTTTGTTCATGGACATCGTGGCTTACTCCCGGATGCCCATGGACCAGCAAGAAGAGTCACTTCGTCACTTACAGGATAAAGTCCGCGGGACCTCAGAGTTCACACGGGCGCAGGCCAGCAACCAATTGATCCGGCTGCCGACCGGTGACGGCATGGCGCTGGTTTTTTTTGATGATCCGGAAGCGCCCGTTCGATGCGCTTTCGAATTGGGACGTGCCCTGCGCCAGGAAGCCTCATTTCAACTGCGCATGGGTATTCACACCGGCCCGGTTTACCGCGTTGCGGATATCAACGCGAATCGCAACGTTGCCGGTGGCGGGATTAATATTGCGCAGCGCGTGATGGATTGCGGCGACGCGGGACACATTCTGGGGTCGGGGACGGTGGCTGAGGTGCTCAGCCAAGTGAGTACCTGGAATACTACGCTTCATGATTTGGGAGAAGTGGAAGTCAAGCACGGGCTGCGCATTCATGTGTACAACCTGTATACCGATGAGGTTGGAAATAAGGAGACGCCGAAAAAGGTCAGCGCGCCAGGGATTCCTGTGTTGCCGCCTGCCGTGCCGCCCGCACCACAGGTTCAGCCGGCACCTGTTCCGCTGCCAGTCGTTGCATCGAGTGGTAGCAGCAAGCGCGGGCTTTACATGGGACTGGGTGCGCTTACAGTGGTCGGCGTGCTTTTTGCGGCCGGTTTTTATTTGCCGCGCAGACTAAAAGCGCATGCTGGCGAAGGCCAAACAGCGTTCCCGGCAAAACCTTCCGCGAACGGACAAGCGACTTCTCAACCGACTGGATCTCCCGCGACCTCTTTGGCGGTGGCTGCGCCTGGCGGTGTGCCAGCGCAGTCGAGTCAAACGTCGGCAGCGGAGAAGACCGGCCAGCCAGCAGCTGATGCATCAAGCGGAACTGTAGGCTCGCACGCGGATACTGCGGGAAATATCAAACACAGTTCGCAAGGAGCGCCAGCTAGCGCTGAGCAGCGACGAGCCGCCGCCGAACGCGCTCAAGCACAGGAAGAGGCTGCCGCTGCCGAGGCTGCTCGGGCAAAGGCTGCCGCCGAGGACCTGAAAGAAGCCGAAGCTCAGGAAGACCAACTAAACGGACGCGCGGCTTCTGTCTCGCAAAGTCTGGACAACTTGAAGAACCAGCAAAGCGCGCAGGGCTACGGGTTGCGTGGTGATGTGGTTTCAGCGGAACAGCGCATGCAGTCGTACATGTCCAAAGCCCAAGCCGCGCTGCAACGGCAAGATGGTCCGAGTGCCAAGAAGTTTTTCGAGCAGGCCGACAGGGAAATTTCGTTTCTCGAAAAATTTCTCGGACATTAGCAAAAATTGTTTGACCATTGGGTTTTCTAAATTTTAGAAACTGAAGTCCTTGAAAAATCCACAATCTTCCGGGCAAAAGGTCCATTCAGCGCGTAACTAATTGACAATAAGCAGATGCGGTCCTACTTTGCAAGGGACAAGTACGGCCGAAGAGGATCGTGCATGGGAAAGAAATTATTTGCTTGGCTCGCGGCAGGTTTGTGTCTTTTGATGGTATTTGCGCGCTCTCGGATTGCCGTTGCACAGGAGCGTCCTTCTACCGTTGGAATATTTGAAGGTCATGGTGATGTTGGTACCGTTCTACACGCGGGGAAGAGTGAATATGATGCGTCGAAGCATAGCTACACACTTTCGGGAAGCGGCGAAAACATGTGGTCCGGCGCAGACAATTTTCAGTTTGCCTGGAAGAAATTGTCAGGTGACGCAGCTCTGACGGCCGATATTTCATTTGTTGGTCAAGGTGGCAATGCCCATCGCAAGGCCGTGCTGATGATGCGGCAGAGCCTGGACCAGGACTCCGCCTATGTAGATGTAGCTTTGCATGGGGATGGCCTAACGTCGTTGCAGTATCGCGAAGCTAAGGGCGGGCCAACGCATGAAATTCAGTCGAACATTTCAGCGCCTGCGCAATTGCGGATCGAAAAGCGAGACGATTACGTTTCTATGTGGTTGGGCACGAACGGCGAAAAATTGCAGCCTTCCGGAGCGGCGATGCGCGTTTCGTTTAGCGCGCCGTTTT
The DNA here is from genome assembly GCA_030838075.1 of Acidobacteriaceae bacterium. Taxonomy (GTDB): domain Bacteria; phylum Acidobacteriota; class Terriglobia; order Acidiferrales; family UBA7541; genus Acidiferrum. The sequence continues at coordinate 877 of JAUTXJ010000039.1, read as the reverse complement.
ACGTGGGCATTGGAGTGTGTAGCCACGACAAAGATGTCGCAGAAAAAGCAATATTTTCGAATGTGGAGCTGAAAAGCGTCTCGCCAGGAGTGGCCGCTGATAAACCCACGCTGTATAGCACACTCGAAACAATCACCGTGGCCTCCACCGACCGTCATATCGTGTATTCCGTTGCCGGGCATTTTGAAGCTCCGAATTGGGCGCGCGATGGGGCTGCATTTATCTTCAACGCCGATGGGCGAATCCAACGCTTACCCGTTGGCGGCGGACAACCAGAAACCATCGATACCGGGTTTGCAGTGCACTGCAACAATGATCACGGAATTTCGCCCGACGGTAAAACTTTGGCGATAAGCGATCAGTCGCTAGGCGATCATCAGTCCATCATTTATTTGCTACCGATTACCGGGGGAACGCCACGCCGTATTACGCAGAAGTCTCCTTCTTATTGGCATGGCTGGTCGCCCGATGGTAAGACCCTCGCGTATCCGGGCCAGCGCAACGGGGAATTTGATATCTACACGATCTCGACGGAAGGCGGCGAAGAAAAGCAGCTGACCACTGCAATTGGACTGGACGATGGGCCGGAATATACGCCTGACGGGAAATATATTTATTTTAATTCCGTGCGCACCGGCAGGATGCAGATATGGCGCATGCATCCTGATGGCAGCGCGCAGGAGCAAGTTACTTCAGACGAACTGAACAACTGGTTTCCGCACATCTCGCCGGATGGGAAATTGCTGGTCTTTCTCTCTTACGGCAAGGAAGTGGAGGGCCATCCAGAGAATAAGGATGTGATGCTGCGAATCGTGCCGCTGAAAGACGAAACGGTTGACGGCAAAATCGAAGTGCTGGCGAAACTTTTTGGCGGACA
>JAUTXJ010000185.1 GCA_030838075.1 Acidobacteriaceae bacterium | reverse complement strand
CCGGTTACCAAGATGCACATCGCCTCGCGGGTTAGCGAACTCAGCGTGCAGGGCTGTTATCTGGATATGCTGAACCCTTTTCCGGAAGATACCATCGCGCTGGTAAAGATTTCGGTGGGACAAACCGTCTTCGAAAGCAAGGTGCGGGTTGTTTATGCACATTCAAATTTAGGCGTGGGATTGGTTTTTTTGGAGCCTGATCCGAAAAATGTGGAAGTGCTGAAGTCCTGGATCGATGAAGCGGAAAAAGATCCCCAGCGATTGATTCCGTAGTGCGCAGACCGACCCGAAAATTGCATTAATTCTTGACAGGCAACTCGAGGCTACAAATGCTCGTTGCGGAGAACAGCCCACAAAGCTAGAGTTTTAGCTTGGAGCCGGAGCTAAGCTTCTAAAGGCTCGCCAGGGCGGGATTTTATTTTGGATTTCCCTTTTTGCTCGGCTGGGGCGTGATTGTTGTTGTGATTGTTATTGCTGTTACTCTGGTGATTGTTCAGATGGTCGCGAATTACGCGAACTTCTTCCGCTAGCGCTTTTTCCACTACCGCGGACTTTCGCTCGCCTCGGGCGACGCGGCTTACGTAAGAAGGATCCACTCCCAGGCGCTTCGCTACCCGGTTGTAAATGCCACGAAAAAGCGAGACGACAGGGATAGAATTCATGCTACTATCCACTTTGTCACCATTCATGACGAGCCTTTCGCGACGATCGAGGAAACGCGGTGTCGAGTAAGACTAACATAAATGGTAGTTAACGGGCAGTAGAATCGCAGCGTAAATGAAAACCCGAAGATCTTCAAATCCGGACTGGGCGCGCAAAATTTTAAGTTTGCGGCGACGAATGGGACTGACGCAGGCGGCTTTCGCGTCGCGGCTGCATTATTCCGCAATGGCCTTGTCGAGATGGGAGCGTGGAACGCATGAACCGCCCGCTCAGGCCTACATTCAGATCGGAAATCTGGTCGGCGAGCCTGAATCGTCATGGTTCTGGGAACGAGCAGGCTTTAAGAGCTCGGATCTTTCGAAGATGCTGCCGGAAGGCCACGGGATAACGAGGAAAGCGGCTTTTCCTGATTTTGAAATCGTAGTGGCCGGTAGTCACAAAAAGAAAAATCCTATCGTGCCGAAAGCCCGGCTAGTGGCAATTCCGGTGCTGGCCGCCCACGCCGCCACGCATGGAGGCAAAGGCGACCCCTTTTTGGACCTCGATGAGATCCCAGCCCATGAAATGATCGCAGCTCCTGCGGTATGGTGCCCGCACCCAGCAGAAACGACTTGCCTGCGAGTTCGCGGAGCGTCGATGAGCCCGCTGATCAATGACGATGACATCGTAGCGGTGGATCGTTCGGCGACCAACCCTAGCGAATTAAGCGGAAAGATTGTGGTGACGTGGCAGCGCGAAAGCGGGCTGACGTTATCGAGGTTCTTGCTGGTAAACGGAGTGCAACTTCTGGAATCCGAGAACCGTGATTATGAGGCTGTGAAGCTCGGAAAGAATCGCAGCTGGCGAATTATGGGCAAAGTTTTATGGTGGATCCGACAAGCTCCGTGATCCCGGCTAATTTGCAGTAAATTCTGGTCAGATTTACAGTATTTCCCTGATAGAGCTGCCCCCTATTTTTTGCGACTATTCGCATGCGGTTATTGACATCCGCCAAGTCGAGGGAGAAGGGGACAGACGAAACGCTCCGAGAGATCGGAGCAACCGGGCTGGGACGTCTCTCCTCTTTTCCTTCGGTCAACTTCCTCCGACTAATTTTCATAAATTCGCTGTCGCTTTCATTCCAAGTTCTCTCTGCCTTGTGTTCCCATTCCCCCTTATATAGAGTTAGCCCCTGAAAAAAAATAGTGCACGACGAATTGATATGAGGAGGGCACGTGTCACCTGAGACTTCCAGGCCTGCGGTTGCATTAAGAGGCGGGCGTATCTTGGGCCTGCTGTGGCTGATTTACGGCATTTTGCGAATTATCGCTGCTATCTGGATGTTGAGTTTCACGCCGACAGCGACGGTGATGTTTGGGGCACTGCTCAATCGAGTTCCTAATCCGTACCCGTTGATGAGCGCGTTTCATTTGATTTATGCCGGATGGACGCTGCTGTCGGCCGCGAGCGGGATTTTTGGAGTATTGGCGGGTATTAGTTTGCTCGCGGGAGCGGGAACCGGCCGAATTCTAACCGTGGTGGCAGCATTGCTCGCCGTACCGTTCATTCCGGTGGGGACGATGCTGGGTGCTTATACGCTAGCTCTTTTTGTGCCCCGAGAATGAACGTTTACATAGGGATGGGCTGGCGGCTTTTGGGCTTTATATACCAGCAGGGCGAATAGCCCGCGTGCGGAAACAGTGAGTGCGCACAAGTCCAGGTCTGCTGCGGATTTTGCTCGTCAAGCTCGTAGTCGACTTTGCCGCCTTTTACCGCAATGGCATAAAGTCGAGGCGACGTGAACGTTTCCACTGGATTTGCTGGTTGCGGATGGATCACGCGAAACCGGAAATACAAGTAATCGCAGACGAAGGTGACTACCAGGCCCAAAAAAAGTCCCACGAGCGCGCGTTTCGCGAACAACCGTAACTGACTTTTATCCGGCATGGACTTATTTTCGCATGACAAAGCATTGCCGGCCGCGGTTCACCCCACCGATGTGGTAAGTGTTATCCGTTAATTAACGGTACTGCGGAAACTGGGTTCTAAATTGCCGAAAAAACTTAGAGAATTTCAAAACTTGTTGCCGTAATTGCGAATCACGGAATAACACTCGCAGGCGAAGGCTTCCATTTGCGGGCGGTTGGTAATTTTCACCGCACCGCGACCGTATTCGATCAAGCCAGCTTTCTGCAGCAGGCCCGCAGCGAGGGTGACACTGGGTCGATCGGTGCCAAGCATGGTGGCCAGGAAATCGTGGGTAATGTTCAGCGTGGAAGTCGCGGCACCATCTTCAGCCATTAGTAACCAACGAGCCAGACGCTGTTCAATTTCGTGCAGGCGATTGCAGGCGGCGGTTTGCGAAACTTGCATCCCGAGCAACACAATGTAGCGGTTCAACGCTTTGCGCAGATTGGGAAGAAATGGCAACAATTTTTGAAACGCTTCGCGTTTGATCCTGAAGCCCTCGCCAGAAATTTGCACTATTTCTCGCAGCGCGCTACCGCTGACGCCGGCGGATAGAGCCGTCCCTGAGGCTCCTTCCTTGCCAACAATGCCAGCTTCCACGGTCCTACCGGATTTCAGCACTACCACCAGGGAGATGAGCCCGCGGTCTGGGAAATACATGAATTTTAGCTTTCGATGCGGCTCATAAAGAATGCGATGCTGCTCCAGTTCTACGAATTGAAGATGCGGCCGAACAAGATTAAATTCGCGGGGTGACATGGCCAGGAGGATTTCATTGCGTATAAACTTGCCGGCCACGTTACTGCGCGGACCGGGTTGCAAGGCATGCTTCTTCTTCACGAAGTTCTTTCTCCTTGTTCAAATTGAAATGGCCGCGTCCCGATGCTGCTCGTCTGCGCGACCGGTGACAAAAGTGGTTGTTCTTTTCTATAAGGTCTTCACCATATTCACAAGGATAAACACTCTTGGTAGGCTGTCCAACACAGTGGGCTTTAATTCCCGGTCATTAACGCCTGTTATCGGGCTTGGGAATTCGTGAGACCATCACGGAGTACGCAGACATCAACTGATTGACGGCCTCTCATGGACGAGCCAGCGCGCGAATGCTAACATCGCTGAATCGACCCGGTGGGGCCGTGGCGCAGTTGGGAGCGCGCCTCGATGGCATCGAGGAGGTCGTGGGTTCGAATCCCATCGGCTCCACCAAACACAATTACACCTGCCCGGAGTTTTTGCTGATCCACTAAAATAATTTATGGCCAAGCTGACTTTTCTGGGCGCCGCCGGGAGCGTGACCGGCTCGAAATATCTGGTGGAAGCCGCGGGAAAACGGCTGCTTATCGACTGCGGTATTTTTCAAGGTCTTCGCGAGCTCACGGAGCGGAATTACCAGCCATTATCGATTGATCCAAAAACATTCGATTGTGTCGTCCTGACGCATGCGCATCTTGATCACACCGGTTGGCTGCCGGTGCTCGTGAAGGCTGGGTACGGGGGTTCAATTTTTGCAAATCCCGCTACGATTGATCTGACCGCGCTGTTGCTGAAAGATTCGGCTCACCTTCAAGAAGAAGATGCGTTACACCCGCAGAAGGAAATGAGCGGACGCCCGCCCATGTATACCAGCGAAGATGTGGACCCGGTGCTGCGCCTGATGAAGCCGATGCCGCGGTTGGGCGAATTCGAAATCGATCCTGTATACCGCATCGCTTCCTATGACGCAGGCCACATTCTTGGATCCTCAAGTCTGGAACTGACAATCAGCGAGAATGGAACAAAAAAGGTAGTCGTATTTTCCGGAGATATCGGGCGTTATGATCAGCCCATTCTAAACGATCCGCATACGCCTCCCAGCGCCGCTGATGTTCTGATTTGCGAATCTACCTACGGAGACCGCGAGCATCCCGGCGGCGATCCGGCCGGGCAGCTTGCGGATATCGTGAATCGCGTGGTGCATCGCGGCGGCTCGATCATCATTCCAGCATTTGCTGTTGGACGAACGCAAACGTTTATGTATTACCTTCGGCAACTGGAAGCCGAAAACAAAATTCCGCGGTTGCCGGTATATGTGGATAGCCCGATGGCGCTGAGCGCGACAGATTTGTATCTGAAATATCGCGACGATCACGATGTGGAGTTCACGAAGATCGATGCGAATGGCCAGGGCGATCCGCTGAACGTTCACGAATTTCATCTGACGCAAACCACGGAAGAATCAAAGGCTATAAACAATGTGCATACTCCCTGCATCATCGTGTCAGCCAGCGGAATGGTGGCGGGAGGGCGGGTGCTGCACCACTTGGCACATCGGCTGCCGGACGGAAGAAATGCGGTGATTCTGGCGGGCTTCCAGGCACAGGGGACGCGCGGCCGTGCGCTGCAAGAAGGAGCGAAAACCTTGCGCCTGTTTGGGCAAGACGTACCGGTGAACGCAGAAATCATACAAATGAGCCAGCTTTCGGCTCATGCCGGGAGAAGCGAGTTGCTTCGCTGGATGGGCGCATTGCCTGCGCCGCCGAAACAGACCTATTTAACGCATGGTGAGCCTGTCGCTGCGCAGTCTTTGCAGAAAGCGATCACCGCCAAATTTTCGTGGAAGGCGTCGGTGGCCCGATATCTGGACACCGTGGAAATGTGATAGGCAGGCCAATTATTTTTTTGCAAGCGGAACTATTACGCGTCCCACTCCGTCTATAGATGCAAGACCACTCGCGGGGTAGGAGACTAACCACCACAGGGCAACCGACCGTCGGTCTCCTACCCTAGTAATACTTCTGGATGACATTTCTAGAGCCTGAAGTACCGCAGATTTATACACAATTTAGAAACAATTTACAGCAGTCGATTTATTGTCCGCGGAGTTTGGCGCATTGCGGGCAGTGGGCGCGGCGGTCACGCATGCGCGCGGAAATCGGCGAGGTGCTGAGGAAGGCGCGCCAATCGCTCTTCCGCGGCGGCCAGGGTCGATTCTTTCTTGCAGAAAGTGAAGCGCACCTGGGAAGAGCCATCTACAGGATTGCCGTAAAAGCTCGAGCCAGGTACAACGGCGACGCCAACCTTTTCCACGAGAAACTTTGCAAAAGCTACATCGTTGGTGGTTTTTTCGGAGTTGCTGCGGCCGCCGCCGGTAAAATCAAAAGCTGAGATATCCGTCATGATGTAGTATGCGCCGCGTGGTTTGAATACTGTGAAACCAGCTCCAGTGAGGATCTTCAATAAACGTTCGCGCTTTTCGTGATAGCTCTTCGCGAGATTCTGATAATAAGCCTCCGGGGATTTCAGGGCGATCGCGCCGGCCTGTTGCAAGGGGGCGGCAGCACCCACAGTCAGGAAGTCGTGTACTTTGCGAATGGCTGCCGTTGCTTTAGCGGGTGCGAGAGCCCAGCCAACGCGCCAGCCGGTAACGCTGTACGTTTTTGACATCCCATTGATGACGATAGTGCGGTCGCGCATGCCATCGATCTGCGCCATGGACATGTGCTCGGCGCCGTCGTACAAAATATGCTCATAGATTTCGTCGGTGATGCAAAAAGCATTCCAGCGCACACATAGACTGCTAATAAATTCGAGTTCAGCGCGAGTAAAAACTTTGCCGGTTGGATTGTTTGGCGTGTTAAGGATGATCGCTTTTGTGCGCGGACCGAATGCGGCGGCCAGTTCCCTTTCGTCGTAGCTCCAATCGGGCGGACGCAACTTGACGAAGCGTGGGGTCGCCCCGCTTAAGATGGCATCCGGACCATAATTTTCGTAATACGGCTCGAACACCACGATTTCATCGCCGGGATTGATGACGGCCATCATGGAGGACATCATCGCTTCGGTGGATCCGCAGCAGATGGTGATTTCGCGTTCGGGATCGAGGCGAATGCCCTGGGTTCGCTCAAATTTTTCCACGATGGCATCGCGCAACGCTTTGGCACCCCAGGTGATGGCGTACTGATTGATGTCGTCCGCGATGGCTTGACGCGCCGCTTCTTTAATTTCCGCGGGCGCTGCAAAATCAGGGAAACCTTGCGACAGATTGACGGCTTGGTGTTCGAGCGCCAGGCGTGTCATTTCGCGGATGACGGATTCGGTGAATTGCTCCGCTTTAGCGGACAGCATGCGACGCCCCAGTTCGCCAGATGTATTGGTGGCCGACGTGTGACCCTCTCTTTTTTCCTGCTTAATTAAGTTTGCCGGATTCGGCGCGTTCGTCAATCATGACGCGACTGGAAGCCGCGGTGACCGGCGGACTCTGCGTGTCGCCAGCGCCATAAATCATCCGGTAGACGGCGGCATTACGCAAGACGATTTGTACATAATCGCGGGTTTGCGTGAAGGGAATGGATTCGACGAGTTCGGGTATT
>JAUTXJ010000147.1 GCA_030838075.1 Acidobacteriaceae bacterium | reverse complement strand
TCGCAATCGTTGAGGATGATTTCGACAGAGGGCGAAGTACGCTGGCCCATTTTTTCTTCGTGACGTCCGGCGCGGAAACCTGTGAAATTCGGTTCGACGAGGAAGGCGGTGATTCCCTTCCCACCGGCGGCTGGATCGGTTTTTGCAAAGACGATCAGTACACCAGCGACGCTGCCGTTGGTGACCCAGGTTTTTGTGCCTCGCAGCTTGTAGATGGCGTCGTGGCGGACGGCTCGCGTCTGGATTGCTGCGGTGTCGGAGCCGGCTTGAGCTTCGGTGAGGCAGAAAGCGCCGAGAACTTCGCCGGTGGCGAGGCGTTGCAGGTATTTTTTCTTTTGCGCTTCAGAGCCGAAATTGAGGAGCGGAATCTGGACTGCGGAATTGGTGACGCCGAGAGCAGTGGCCATGGCGGCATCGATGCGGGCCACCTCTTCCAACATGAGGACGTAGGAGATGGTGTCGAGGCCGGGCCCTCCCCAGGCTTCAGGGATCATCATGCCGCAGCAGCCCAGGGCCGCGAGCTTACGGATTTCTTCGGCGGGGAATTTTTCCTGGCGGTCGCGCTGGGTGACGGACGGGCGCACTTCGGCTTCCATGAATTGGCGGACAGTATCTCGGATCAGTTTTTGGTGGTCGCTGAGCGAAAAATCCATCGGTTCGGGTGTACACCGGATGCTAACACAGGAGGGCAGGCTTCCCAATTTAGGGTTTAGGTGCGGCGAAAATGGGGTGAAAGTGTCTAAGGAAACATCGGGCTTTGTTCGCGATTCAGATACAGCATCCCCCCGATAGAAGGTTATAAGCGCGGTTTCATAATCGGGCTGACGATGACACCTCGTTCGCTGCGCGGTGTTGCGTGGGGGACGTAATTAAAACTTCCGCAGTTGATAAAGGAGTTTAGCAATGGCACAGGACAACAAGAAGCCAGACAACAAAGACGGTGGCAAGAAGAACCCGAACCAGGGCGGCGGGTCGCAAGATCGCAATCCCGGTGGCGGACGCGGCAACAACCGCTAGTCCGTATTTCTAAGTTTGGTTGAAAAGAAGATTCCTGCTCGCCGGTGAGTACCTGACGGCGGGCAGGAATTTTTTTGCCTAAGAAGCTTTTTCGCGGGTGGAGATCAAGTAATCGGCGTAGGGGCCTTTGAAGTCTTCTATTTTGCCGTTTTTGAAGTGCCAAATGCGGGTGGCTACCTCGTCGAGGACGTCTTCGTCGTGGGTGACGAGGAGGACGGTTCCGTCGTATTTTTGCAGTGCGATATTCAGGGCGTTGATTGATTCGAGATCCAAGTGGTTGGTGGGCTCGTCGAGGACGAGGTAATTTGGTTTTTGCAACATGAGGCGGCAGAAAATCATGCGCGCGACTTCGCCACCGCTTAGCGCTTTGGTAGGCTTTAGCGCGTCTTCACCGCTGAACAACATTTGACCGAGCAAGCCGCGCAATTCTTCTTGAGAGGCTTGCGGATCGAATTGCCAGAGCCATTCGATAGCGGTCAGGTCAGTGACAACGGAATCGCGGTGGTCCTGAGCGAAATAGCCGACAGTTACTTCGTGGCCCCATTTGACGGTGCCGCTGTCGATGGGGAAATCCTTTTCGGCGTCGTCGATAAACTCGCCAGCATTGCGGATCAGCGAACGTAGCAGAGTGGTTTTGCCGGTTCCGTTGCGGCCGGTCAGAGCAATTTTTTCGCCGCGGGTGATGCTGGCGGTGAAGGGCTTGATGACTTTCAAGTCGCCGTAGGACTTCACAACGCTTTTAATTTCGAGTGGGTGGCGGCCGGAAGCGCGCTTCATGTCGAAGCGAATGTAGGGGCGAGCGATGTTGGAGCGCGCGAGCACGGTGGTTTGCAGACGCTCCACTTCTTTTTTGCGGGAAGTGGCTTGCGCGGAGCGGGTGCCGGCTGAGAATCGCGCGATGAAGTCGTTTAGCTGCGCGATTTTTTTCTCGCGATTGGCGTTATCGGTTTCGATTCGCGAACGGATCTGCGTTTTGGCGAGGACCATGTCATCGTAGCCGCCGTTGTACATAATCACGGTTTCGTAATCGATGTCAGCGGTGTGGGTGCAAACGCTATTTAAGAAATGGCGATCGTGGGAGATGACGATCAGCACGCCTTCATATTCGAGCAAGTAGTCCTGGAGCCAGTGCACGGAATCGAGGTCGAGGTTGTTGGTGGGCTCGTCGAGGAGCAGCGCCGGCGGATTCCCGAACAGCGCTTGCGCGAGAAGCACGCGAACTTTTTGGCCACCTTGGAGTTCGCCCATTTGGCGCTCGTGCAGGGTGCTGTCTACACCGAGGCCGTCGAGGAGGATGGCGGCGTCAGCTTCCGCGGTGTAGCCGCCCTCTTCGCCGACAATGCCTTCGAGTTCACCAAGGCGCATGCCGTCTGCATCGGTGAGAGAGTCGTGGGGCTTGGCGTAAAGTTCGTCGCGTTCTTCGAGGGCTTGCCAGAGCGGGGCGTTGCCCATGATGACGGTGTCGATGACGCGAAATTGATCGAAGGCGAACTGGTCCTGACGGAGGATACCGAGCTTTTTGGGGCGGGTAATGGAGCCTTTAGTGGGCTCGAGTTCGCCGGTCAGGATCTTCATTAATGTGGATTTGCCGGCGCCGTTGGGGCCGCTGATAGCGTAGCGGCGGCCGTCGAGGAAAGAGCAAGTGACGTCCTCGAAAAGGACGCGGGGGCCGAAGCGCATAGAAACGTTGTCTACGTAGAGCATCTCTCAATAATTATAGCGTGTAATGAAGAAATTCGGGCTATACGCGGAGTAATGCTTGCTGCGGAACGCGTTGGGAGGCTAGACTGCGCCGCGCATGGCCAGTGTGATTGAAGACGCTCGTGAAGGCGTGACGACTGAGGTGGCGGCGCCAAAATTGAGTGGATTTTGGGCGTTGATTGGTACGCAGTTTCAGGGGGCGTTTAGCGACAATACTTTGAAGTGGCTGGTCAGTTTTCTGGTGTTGGAGACAGCTGCGTCGAAGGAAGAGCGGGATTTGTGGTTCGTGTTGATTGTGCCGCTGTTGTTCTCGGTTCCCTTCTTGTTGTTTTCGATTCCCGGCGGGTTTTTGGCGGACAAGTTCAGCAAACGTAGCGTGACGATTGGAACGGTGGTTGGACAGCTGGTGGTGATGGCGCTGGCTACGTGGGCGTTGGCGGAAGGACGATTAGGTTGGGCTGGGGTGGCGCTATTTTTGATGAGCACTTTGGGTGCGATTTTTGGGCCTACCAAATATGGGTTGCTGCCCGAGCTGCTGCCGGAATCGAAGCTGAGCTGGGGAAACGGGATTATTGAATTTTTGACTTTGCTGGCGGCGATTCTGGCGGCGCTGGCTGGGGGATACCTGGCTCATGTTTTTCACGCCCGGCAGGTGTGGTCCGGAGTAATTTTCCTGGTGCTAGCGGTGATTGGACTTTTGATTAGCCTGGGAATTTCGCGGGTACCGGCGGCAGACCCTGGACGCAAATTTGACTGGAATGTGCCGCGAGAATTTTTCTCGGAAGTGCGGCACATGAGTGGGGACCGGCCGTTGCTGACGGCGGTGGTGGCGAATACGTTTTTCTGGTTTCTGGGGTCGCTGTTGTTGCTGAATATCGTGCTCTATGGCGCGGATATTCTTCATCTGGACGAAACGCGCAGCAGCTATTTGCTGGCGGGGTTGAGTATGGGGATCGGGCTCGGTAGCCTGGCGGCCGGATTCGTGTCCGGGAAGAAAATTCAAATGGGGATGGTGCTGCCGGGGCTGGCCGGGATTCTGGTGATGGCTGCGCTGCTTTCGTGGCCGGGGATCGGATTTGGGACCGTGCTGTTGTGCCTGATCCTGCTCGGATTTGCGGGGGGCTTTTTTGTGGTGCCGATCAACGCGCTGATCCAGCGACGACCGGCGGCTACAGAGAAGGGCCGAACCATCGCGGTGGCGAATATGCTGTCGTTTATTGGGGTGGCGCTGCAGCCGGTGGCGCAGTTCGTGATGTTACGGCTGGGGCACCCGGACCCGTCGAAGGTGTTCCTCATCGCGGGCGCAATGAGCGTGGCTATGGGGCTGGTTTTAGTGTGGATGTGGCCCGAATTGTGGGGCGAGGCGCTCGACTGGACGAGGCTACATCGAAGGGCTACCCTATAGGTTCGTTTGGCGATGTTTTTCCGGGCCAAGCTGGAAGTGTCGAGGATTTTCACCCCAATGGCTAGCGTCACCACTCTTCAATCTCAAAATAAGGCTCAAAGAAAGGCTGATCGTCAGGCTGAAGTTAAGGCCCCTGCTCGGGTAGAGCGGCGAGAGCTGTCCGAGTCCATGGACAAGGTGCGGGCGGAATTGGATAAGGTGCGTTCGAATCCGGACCCTGACAACGTGCATGACTTGAGGGTGGCGATCCGCAGATGCCGGTCGGTGGCGACGGTTTTCGAAGAGGTGGACCCGGATGCGGCGTGGCCGGAGATGCGGAAAACAGCGAAAAAACTGTTTCGTGCGCTGGGAGCCTTGCGGGACGCACACGTGATGGAGGATTGGGTCAAGAAGTTGACTCCTGCCAGCGACCCGGTTCGCGTACAGATGCACAGCTCTTTTGAGACGGAAGAACCGGAGCTGCGGAGCGAGGTTTTGCGCGTGGCGGGTAAGTTCGATGAAAAGGAATGGAAGCGATTACAGCGGCGGTTGCAGCAACGGGTGCGGGTGCTTCCGGTTGGCGGATTGGCGGCGGAGTGCCTGGCCTGGGAGCGATTTGAGGAGATCAAACAACTGCACGCGCAGGCGCTGCGAACGAAAAAGCCCAAGCCTTGGCACGCATTGAGGATTGGTTTGAAGAAGCTGAGGTACACGGTCGAGAGTCTTTTGCCAGAACATCTGGCGGCGTGGAATGAGAATTTAAAAAGGCTGCAGGATTTATTGGGCGATATTCACGACCTGGATGTGTTGGCGGAGAAGGTGAAGGAAGCAGAGGGAGTGGACGGAACGGCGCGAAAATTGTGGAAGCAGGTTGTGCAGCGTGAGCGCGGGAAACGGGTGCAGACTTACCGGCAATTGACACTTGGAAAAACGAGCATCTGGAACAAGTGGCGGCACGCTTTGCCGCACGGAGAACGACTGGAGGCGGCGGCGTTAGCGCGTTTGCGGGCAACGGCGCGGGCGGCGCAGTCGAGTCCGCGGAATGCGGCGCGTGTGGCGCGGATATCGATACGGATTTTTGAATTGTTGCGACGTGCGAAGGCTATGCCGGTATTTGGCGATGCCAACATGCAACGGAATTTGCGCGCCGCGGCTTTGCTGCATGCGGTGGGACGGGATCAGAAACACCCGCGAAAGGCTGCGCGGAAGTTTCTTTTGGGGATGAAGGTGCCTCCGCGGTGGACGCGGGAGGATTGGGAATTGGTGGCTTGGGCGGTGCACTTCCATCGCGGGACCGAACCGACGATGAATGATGGGAAATTTGCGAAGCTCAACGCTTCGCAGCAAGAGAATATTCGCGTTGTTGCAGGGGTAATTCGACTGGGAAGAGTGCTACATAAGTCGGGAGTGGATTCGCCGACGGGATTCAAGATTGAGAATTCGGCGGATGCGATCACGCTTTTGGTACCGCAACTGGCGGACAATCTGGAGATTGCCGCGAGGCTTGCTGCGGGGAAACATTTGTTGGAGACGGTGCTGGGTAAGCCGCTGGTGGTTCGTGCTGCGGAGAAAGTGGCCAAGGTGGTGGCGCTACCTCAGAGTGAGCCGGGTGTTTTGTATGCGGTGGCTGGGGCCTCGGATTAGCCTTAACCCTAGCCGTATTTTTTCCTCCCAAGGTTTCTTCCCTCGCGATAAAGCGAGTTGGAAGCCAATTCGGAAATAAATCTAAGCGTGGAAATTATTTTGCGGCGCGACGGAGGAGGCGAGGTGTGCCTAGCCAGAGAAATTCGGCGCTGGGCGGGGAGATGCGCTTTAATCTCAGGGCGGCGACGCCGGCTTTCTTGAGCGAAGTGATGGGGTGTTTGCTGGCGAAGGCGGCAGCGATGAGTTCATCGAGATGTGGGGCGTGGCCGAAGACGAATACGGTCGAAGACTGTTTGTCCTTAGCCAGCTCGCGGAAGAGCGCCGAAGATTCGGCGCCGGGTAAGAGCAAATCGGTGCCGCGGATTTTCTGTTTTGAATATTTCAGGGCAGTGGCAAAAATTTCGGCGGTTTGCATGGCACGGGTATAGGGACTGGAGATCAAGAGGTCCGGCGTGACACCCAGCGCCGCGATGGTTTTGGCTACTTGCCTGGTTTTGTCTACGCCTTCTTCCGTCAGGTAACGCTCGGGATCGGGCGGACATTTGGGATCTTCACGGTCAATCGCGATGCCGTGGCGGACGATGTAGAGATCCATCGAGCAGCTCCGTTCGAATTTTATTAAACCTTATTCGCGCCAAATTCTTGCCGCTGATAATTTCCTGGAGCGGCTCATCAGGCAACTACTTTCACGGTCATTATACGGGCTCACGATACTTGCGACTCACGATGTGGATTGGCGAAAGAAGAGGCGCACGTGAAATTCTTTCTCGAAGAGATCAGCGCTGCGGCTGGCGTCGCGCAAATCCTCGGCAGCATCTCCGCGGGCTTTTACCTGGAGGCCTACGGAGCCGCGCTGGAAGGATGCTTGAATATTGGTAACACGCTGGCGGTGCGAGTGATCGAGGCCTTCGGCGATGCGCAAAATGGAGGCCAGGCGGCGGGTCATGCGTTTGTCGAGGTTCGATAGCGAAGCATAGGCGATGTGATGGCTGGCAGGCTCTGACTTGCGATTGTGATAGCGGACCAGTGAGGCGACGATGGCGCGATCGCGGCCAGCAAGCCCGGGAATGTCGCCGTTCAGCGCTAAATATTCGCCATGCTTGTGGTGACCGTGATGGCTGATGGTATGGCCGACGTCATGCAAGAGGGCGCCAGCTTCCAACAGCACGCGGTACTGAGCAGGAAGATGATGCACAGGTTGCAAAGCGTCGAAAAGGAGAATGCTCAGTTCACGGACATGTTCGGCATGAGCTTGGTCGCCGTCCAAGCGTCGCGCAAAGGCCCTGGTGCTGGCGATGACCTGGCGCGCTGCAGCGTTGTAGCGGTGCGGTTCTTTTCGCGAGAAAGCATCGTGGGCGATTTCCTGGAGAATGCCTTCGCGAAGGCCCACGGCGGGGATGGCCATGCAGCGGACATTCAGATAGCGGCCCAGAGTGAGAAACGTGATGGCGGCAATACCCATGACATCAGCGCGGTCGCGGCGCACACCGTAAGCCTTCATGCGCTCGCGGACATTGCGCCTCAGGATGTCGGGGAGGCGATCGCGAAGGAGGGATAGTTGCAGCATCGGGAGGCCATGTTCACGCGGGCCTGGGGCGATGCCTGCCAGCGTTTCGGCGTTGCCGCCAAGCACGACGGCGATTTGTTCGCCAAGATTTGGGCGGTTAGGTAATTTTGATTCGAGTAGGGCGCGCACATATTTACGGACTTGCTCGGCTTGCGAAGGGCGGATCACGCCGGGGAGATTCAAGGTAGTCATGAGGCGCACGGTGCCGACACCTAGGTGGGCGCTTTGCTCCACCTGGCGGTCGCGCAGAATGCTCAATTCCAGGCTGCCGCCTCCGAGGTCGATGATGCATCGTGGCGGCGCTTCGGGACCCAAGGCGGCGAGGACGGCTTCCCTGCCGAGGCGGGATTCCTCGGCAGCGTTGATTACCTCCAGTTGGATGCCGGATTGTTGTTTAATTCTGCGAACGAAGGCGTCGCGATTGCGGGCTTCACGAGAGGCGCTGGTGGCCACCGCGCGATATTTCGTAACACCGAACTCATCCATGGTTTCTTTGAAATCACGAAAAGCCTTGACGGATTTTTTCAGGAGTTTTTCGCTGAAAACGTGGCGAACGAAAACACCTTCGCCGAGACGCAAGGAGTAGCGCTCATCGTAGAGAGGTTCAATATCGAGGGCCGAGTACGCGCGAGCAACAGCCAGGCGCACGGCGTTGGAGCCGGCGTCTATGGCAGCGATGTGAACCGGCTCGGACATTTAGATTTTTAGCGCCAGAGATGGGCCAGCGCAGAGGAAGGAGTGTACTTGGTAGCGCGTATACCGAGCTGCTCACCGATACGCTGACGAAGCTGCTTGTTAACGTTGGCGACACTGGCTTCGCCATCGAGTTCGATGAAGCTGTGGCGCTTGGCCATGACTTCAAATTCGCGCTTGATCATAGTTTGGTAGCGGATGAAGGACCAATACAAATCGTGCGATAAGGACATGTCGCGACCAGCTTCCCAATAACTGATGGCTTGGGACTTTTTGAATTCGCGGCCGAAGGCGGTTTCGGGGCGGACGTTGAGCCAGAAAGTTAGATGTGGCCTAAGAGCCATGGCATAAAGGCCAGTCATGTAATCGCGATTGATGCCGCGGACGACGCCTCGCGCGATTAAAGTAAAAATAAAACGATCGGCGAGGACTACGGTGCCGGAGCGGAGCGCCGGCAAAATGCGGTGCTCGACCTGGTCGAAGAAATCGGTGGCGTACATCAGGGCCAGCGTCAGGCGGGTGACGGCGTTCTTGGCGAGGAGTTGGTCGATGTCGCTGCCGACGAGATTCGAACGGCGCAAGCCGCTGGTTTGTACGGCGAACCCCTCGGATTCGAGCCATTCCTGAAGCAATGTGATTTGCGTGGAGCGGCCGGAGCCGTCCATGCCTTCAATGACAACTAGGGTGCCGGTGATTTCAGCGGGATCGAAACCAACGAGCGGCTCTCCAAAAAAATAATGCGAGGCTTCTTCCTCGACTTCGGAGGCAGACTTGATGGCCGGGGGAGGGATCGCGGCTACAGGTGATTCTGGGGCGACGACCAATGGAGCTTTGTCTTTCTCACGCTCGCGGTCGCGATCTTTGTCGCGATCTTTGTCTCGGTCTCGATCTTTATCTTTATCTTTTTCCTGATCGGGCATGCTTACTCCGCTTCCTGGATGCGAGGGGCAAAACGTTTGAGATCAATTTTGGAGGCCACGATATCGCGCATCTGCTTTTGCAATTTATTGACGGGGATGGTGCCATCGAGAACAACAAAATTGTCAGTGTCGACCATTTTGTCGTACTCCTCGAGAATACGGGCCTGAAACAGACGGAAACTTTCGGCGCGATCGTAGGACATGCCTAAGTCCATCCCGGCTTCGTAGTATTTCAATTTAGGGCGGCCACTGAGGATGCGGTGGACGGCGATGTCGAGTGGAGTTCGAAAGTAGAAGGTGATATCCGGAACGGGCGCGAAGCGATAAAGATTGCGCAGCCAGCGCGCCGGACAACCACGAGCGGCGTCGCGGGCAAAGGCGGTATAGATGTACCGATCCGCTAGTACGAGGTAGTCGCCTTGCAACAAAGGCATAATCTGTCGTTCGCAGCGGTCGGCAAAATCGGCGGCATGGAGGAGAGAAAATGTCGTGGGAGTTAGAAGGCGTCGCTGCTTTCCCCGGCGGGTGGCGGATTTCACGAGCGGCGAAGAATTCCACTCTGTAAAGTGCAGACGATAGCCGCCAATTTCGAGCCAACGCTTTAATAAATAAAGTTGCGTAGACTTTCCGGAACCATCGGTACCTTCCACGACGATTAAAGCACCGGGATAAGCGCGGCTGGGAACAGGGCGTCCTGGTTGAGGGAGTGTTGATTTGCCTGGTTCAACGCGCGGTTTTTGCAGTACTTCCTGATTTTCCATAGGCTCGACTTATCAGTCGCGACGATGTTGCCAGCCGCGGTGGATATTATTGCTTTATTGTTACAAAAACATTACAGGATAGCGCCAGGTTACGCAAAGGTGGCGAGGCTTAGAAGACGCTGACTTTTACGCGCAAGAACTTCGCGGGATTCTGGCGAAACTCGCCGATGAGCAAGCGCAAATCACCGGTCAACCCTGCGAGATTGTCGTATAACTTAGGATCGGAAAAAAGTTTGCCGACGGTGGTGGTGTTTTCGTTGAGCTTGGCCGAAGCCTTGTCCAGGTTGGCGCTGGTGTCGCGCAGATTATTGTAGAGCGCGTCGTCGTTCATGAGTTTGCCGATGCTGCCTTTTCCAGTGCGAACGTCGCTGAGCACGGCATTGCCATTGGTGAGAGCTTGCTTGGCTTGATCGTAGAGCGTTGGATCGTTCAGCAATTTGGCGATGGTGCCTTTTCCGGAGCGGACGTCGGTGACCAGGCCGTTGATGTTATCGACGCTCTTGTCGACCTTGTCGTACAGCTCGTTGGAATTTACTAGCTTTCCTAATGTGCCTTTGCCGGCCTGAACGTTGCTCATCATGGTATCGGCTTTGGCCATGACGCTGTTCAGGTGATTATAAGGTTCTGGATCGATCAGCAATTTTCCAATGGTGCCGCGGCCGGCTTTTACGTCATCCAAAATTACCTGCAAGGAATCGGAGAGAGCCTGGAGGCTGCCGAGCATTTCTTTTACTTCTGACGGAGGAACTTCGTCGCCATCTTTCAATGGGACACCGGTAAAGCCGCGCGAAATATTTATGTACCTATTTCCGAGTAGACCTTCGGTCATGAGGCTGGCTGTGGAATCGGTGAGAATATCCGGTTGGTAACGCCGGTCAATGCGCATGATGATTTCAATATTTCTGGCTTTCCCACCGGCCTTACCTTGCGGCGCCTGCACCGCTTGAGACCGCGGCACGAGAGTGATGGACTCAACGTTTCCGACTTCCACGCCGTCGACACGCACAGGCGCGCCATTGGCGAGAACGGAAACCTCTGCTTGATATGTTTTGAGGCGGTACTTGGGTCCCAGAAATCCTGAACCTGTGACGTAGAAAATGCCGGCCGCCAAGACGAAAAGGCCGACCAGCACGAAGAGACCAACACGCAATTCCGTCCAGGTAAGCTGCTTCCTCTGGGCCATTGAGACTCCCCTCCGGAGTCTGGGAATAAGATTAGCAAATTCAAACTAGAAAGCGGCGTAGATATGGATCTTTGGTGCTGGACAACTCTTGCGGGTCGCCTTCGAAGTAGATGCGACCGTCTTTGTAAACCATAAAACGGGTTGCGTCAGCGGTTTGGCCGTCCTTGGGGCGTCGGTTCGGGCTGACGCGGACAACGTGCTTGGCTTCTTTGTCGAAGCAAAAGTTGGCGAGAGCGAAGCCGTCCTGCAAACGCTGCGTGGCCAGCAAGGCGGTGACGCCGTAGACATCGCGCAGGCGCATGATGAGCGAGATTATGGTTTGTGAAGTTATGGGATCGAGACCCGCGGTAGGTGAATCGTACAAAACGATGTCAGGGCGATTGATCAGCGCTCGCGCGATGGACACGCGGCGACGCATGCCTCCCGACAATTCTGAGGGGAGCTGATCGGCGGTATGTTCGAGCTCGACGAATTGCAGCGCTTCTTGCACGCGTGGCTCGATTTCAGTTTCTTTAACGTGCTCTTCACGGAGCCGGTAAGCTACATTTTCGCCGACAGTCATGGAATCGAAGAGAGCGCCTTCCTGAAAAACGAAACCAATACGCTCACGAAGGCTCAAAAGCTCTTTCTCGGACATAGAGGAAACTTGGTGACCAAGCACAGAGACATTTCCGCGGGTGGGTTTGAGCAGGCCTGCGGCGAGTTTGAGAGTTAACGTTTTACCGCTTCCAGTTTCACCGAGGAGCACCAAGGTCTCGCGCGCAGGGACGGAAAAAGAGACGCCACGAAGAATGTCGCCTTCGTCAAAGCCGAGGTATACGTTATCAAATGCTACGGCAGGGCCAGAGTTAGTCGTTGCGGTTGCAGCGGCTGGGGTCATTGAATGTGCCATGGATTATAAGGCAATTGGTAGCGTTGCCGTGGTGTCACAAAAGAATGCTGCGAGTGTAGATGAGAGGGACCTAGAAAAGTTTGTCTCCAAGGTACAAGGCCAATTTAGTGAGGAAAAGATCGGCGGCGATAATCAGGACGGAGGCAAGAACTACGGCTTGAGTGGTGGCGCGACCAACACCTTGGGTGCCACCGCGGACGTTGAGTCCTTTGTAGCAGCCAACGGTCGCGAGGATGAAACCGTAAACCATGGGCTTGGTGAAACCTTGCATCAAGTCGGCGAAGTCGAGGGCCTTGATGGCGCGAGTCCAAAATTCAACGGCGCCTAAACGCAGGGAAAAAACTGATGCCACGCAACCGCCTAGCAAACCTACGAAATCGTTCAGAGCAGTCAGCAGCGGCAGCATCAAGACGGTTGCGAGAACTCGTGGAGTAATAAGCTTGCGGCTGGGGTCGGTGCCCATGGCACGCATGGCGTCGACCTGCTCAGTGACCAGCATGGAGCCTAATTCTGAAGCGATTCCGGAGGAACAGCGGCCAGCGACGAGAATGCCGGTTAGCGTTGGTCCCAATTCACGGACCAAGGCGATGGCCACGATGTCGCCGGTGAGTGCAGCTTGTCCAAAGCGAGTGAATTGCGAGCCGGTCTGCAACACCATGACTGCGCCGATGAAGAAGCCGGAGATCAGAACGATTGGTAGGGAGCCTACGCCGATGTCGTCCATTTGGTCGAGGGCGTCTTGAAAATAGCGCGGACCGGTGGCGAGATTTTTTACCGAGCGGGCGGCCATTAATGAATAGTCCTGAACGCTGAAGACCCACCGCTTCAGGGAGTCAACGAGAACGTCGACGACGGAGAGCCTGGGTTCTGCAGTGGAATCGCGCTCGATTTGAAGTGGAGTGCCTGCCACGATGGCCTTTTTTGATCAGGAAACGAGTTGTTGCGAGTGCAGCAAAAGCGTAACTGCGCGACGGGGGCGCGTCAAGCGTGACATTCTTTTGTGACATCCGTTTGCCTGATCGGGATCCTGTTGGCTAGGGAGATTCGATTGACGCGTTTTTGATGGTGTGGGCGACGGCGCCCTTGACGACAACTTCATTCCGGCTGTGGTCGGTGATGCTGTCGTA
>JAUTXJ010000131.1 GCA_030838075.1 Acidobacteriaceae bacterium | reverse complement strand
TCACGATCGTGTTGCGCTCATTGCCGCTGCATTGAGCAGACACGGGTTTGTCGCTGGACGTTGGTTATAGGGATGCGGACGGATATGTGTGCATCCTCGATCGCTTGAAGGACATGATTGTCACGGGTGGAGAGAATGTCTACTCAGGTGAAGTGGAAGCGGTGCTGTATGAACATCCGCGGTTCGTGAAGCGGTTGTCTTCGGAATACCCGATCCACAGTGGGGCGACCTCGTGATGGCTTGCATCGCGCTAAACCTGGGAGATCTGTCAGCGTGAATATTTGATCGCTCATTGCCGGCGGTAGTTGGCCGACTACAAGATTCTATGCCGCATAGAATTTGCGGACGACGAGCTACCAAAGAGCGGCTCCCGAAAGCTACTCAAGAGGAAGTTGCGCGAGCGCTTCTGGGCTCATGAGGAACGGACCGTAAGTTGACGAACGTAATTGAATTCATTGGGGACGTTAGTCTCTTTAGCTTTCGGGCCATCGCAGACGTGTTCCGTCCTCCCTTTGAGGCGGAACAGTTCTGGCTCCAGCTGGCTGAGATCGGTTCCAGGTCTGTCCCTCTGATCGTTGCCTCGGGGTTCGCGCTCGGAGCTGTGATGACCCTTCACACTCGCAGCACGCTGGTGACATTTGGTGCGACGGCGGAGATCCCGACGGTGCAATCCCTCGGGTTCTTTATTGAAATTGGGCCTCTAGTGGCTGGGTTGCTCATGGCGGGCCGCGTCGGCTCTGGTATAGGAGCGGTTTTAGCCAACTTGAGGGCTACCGAACAGATTGACGCGATCGAGTCCCTCTCCGTCGACTCCTTCAAGTTCCTGGTCGTGCCGCGGGTTCTCGCCTGTGTAATTGCCCTGCCGCTGCTGACGTTAATTATGGATTTCTCCGGGCTCGTGGCCGGCTTTATCGCCGAATACTCGGCCTCAGGGATCTCCTGGCACCTTTACATCGATCGTGCCTTCGCCTCGCTGGATTGGGCGAACTTTGTTCCGCCGACTCTTAAGACGGCTGTTTTCGGGTTCATTATCGGAGCAGTTTCGTCGTACTTTGGCTATACCACGAACGAAGGTGCGCAAGGGGTTGGAAAAGCTGCGACGAATTCTGTGGTTCTGTGTTCGCTGTTAATCATTGTGTCCGACGTAGTCTTAGTCCGATGCATTGCCGTTGCATTTCCAAGAACTGCATTATGAATCCTGACTACAGCACGGCTGTGTCTTTTCAGAGCGTTTCGAAATCGTTCGGCGCCAAGGAAGTTCTGCACCAAGTATCGTTCAACGTCGCTGCCGGCCAGGCGCTCTGCATCCTCGGCAGAAGCGGAACGGGCAAGAGTGTGACGCTGAGGCTCACCATTGCGCTCTTAAGGCCTGATGCGGGCAAGATCTGGATCGAGCAGGACGAGATTACAACCTTGAAAACTGAGGAACTCTCCCGCGTGCGTCGAAAGATCGGATTTCTCTTTCAGGATGCGGCCTTGTTCGATTCCTTCACTCTCTACGAGAATCTGGCGCTTCCGCTGGCTCGGTTGACCAACAAATCCAAGGAGGAAATTGACTCCTTAGTGGTCAAGGTACTCCGGGAAGTTGGATTGGCCGCCGACAAGGAAATAATGCCTTCGCAGCTTTCGGGAGGGATGCGCAAGCGTGCCGGGTTGGCGCGGGCGTTGGTGCTCGAGCCAAAGATTCTGCTCGCGGACGAACCCGCCAGCGGCTTGGACCGGATAACGGCATCGGAAATTGACGAGTTGCTGATGCAACAAAAGGTCGAGCGTCATATGACCCTCATCGTCGTTACTCACGATGTGCATGGCGCCAGGCGCGTGGGAGACCGATTCGCCATATTAGATAAGGGACATCTGGTCGCCTATGGGACCGCTACTGAGGTTGAGAGCAGCGATAACGACACCGCTCGCCAGCTTATATCTCTCCCATGCTGAGATTGAGGCGCGAGTGCCAAGGTGCTCGCGAGCGGAGGATTAGAAAATGGCCAATCGTAATTTCCTTATCGGAATGTTTGTCCTGATAGGGCTAACGCTCTTCGCGGTGGGGCTATTCCTCGTTGGAAAGAAACACGGGACTTTTGCGCGACACGTCGAGTTCTATACGGAGTTTAAAAATTTGAATGGGATCACGAACGGTTCCAAGGTGAAAGTTGCCGGAATGGACGCCGGACAAATTGTCGCGGTAGGAGTCCCTGATAATCCTTCATCGCGTTTTCGCATCAAGCTGGAAATCAACGAAACCCTGCGTGGACTAGTGCGCACCGATTCCGTCGCAACCATCGCCACGGAAGGAGTGGTTGGCGGGACCTTTCTGCTCGTCGGCTCCGGGAGCCCGCAGGCGCCGGCCGCGACTCCCCTTACCACGCTTCCGAGCCGGGAGCCAGTCGAGATGTCGGCCCTGCTCGAACACGGTTTGGTACTACTCAAAGATGCAGATACAAACGTGAATAAAGTTGGCGCGAAAGTTGATGAAACATTAGATGCAGTGAAGACCACAGTCGCGAACGCGAATGACGTTGTGGTTGGACTGAAACAGGGACGTGGCCCGGCTGGCATGCTGCTTAAGGACGAGACCGTGGCGTCGAACATACGCCAGTCGGTCACAAATGCGAAGGACGCTACGGCTGCTCTCCATAGAGCATCAGGCCGCGTCGATGGGATGGCAGCAGATATTCAGTCCCGCGGCGTTACAAAAAAAGTTGACGAAACCATGAGCTCTGCGAGAGATGCAGCGGCGAGTATCAACGCCAGTTCAAAGCAAGTCCACCAGACGATTGCGGCAGCGACCAAACCGGACAATCAGGGCGTTGACGCGGGCACGAACATAAGAGAGACACTATCAAACGTGAATTCGGCCAGCGACAACATGTCCCAAGGTTCGGAAGCACTGAAGCACAACTTCTTCTTGCGGGGTTACTTTAAACGTCGCGGCTATTACAGCCTCGCCAACCTGACTCCCGATGGTTATAGAAAAGATCGCATCTTCACCAACCCAGCAAATGAGCGGGCATGGTTCTCCGCTACCGAGCTTTTCACAAGAGAAAGCAATGTGGAGGTACTGTCCAGCGAAGGGAAGAAGCAGTTGGATGCCGCGATGGACAGGTTTGGCGAGTCGGTTTTCGACCGTCCAATCGTCATCGAAGGATATTCGAATGGGGCTGATCCGGCGAATGACCCGACGGATGCACTGTCATCGTCCAGGCACCGGGCTATTTTGGTTCGGCTATACCTGCAGAACAGGTTCCAGCTTTACCCGAGTAACTTGGGGATCGTTGCCCTGCAAAGCTCACCTCCAGGCGGGCTCGTTCATTCCGAATGGGATGGGATCTGCTTAGTTTTCCTAAGACCCCAGCAATAGGACGGTCGGAACGCCCCAGGCGCTTTGCCGACGTTTTGCAAGTGCCAATATGTTGGCACCAATTCTTAAACGCGGAACTATGACTGGACGATAAGGGACCTATTTCTAGCTACAAGACGAGGGACAGTAGGTAAGTATTTGGCTGACGAAATGCACGTCCTCTAAGCGCTGGCGGAACGAACCGTTCTGCCGGAGTAAAGTGCTTCGGATAAATGCGAGTGCAGTTCACAACGGTCGTCCGGCAATGATTGTTCCACCGAGTTCCGATTCACCAGCACAGACGGATTGGAGATTGCGTGCGTCCGATGGGAACGCAGTGGCCCCGGTGCGCGGAGTGGTGCAGATCGGCAGTGGAGAAACGCGGCTCTTGCGGGATCCCATTTCGCAGGTTGGGATTAGCAATCATTCAAGTTGTCCATCTCAGTACGATTCGGACGAGCATCGCGAAAAGAGCGAAAGTCCCTAGGGACAATCCATAGATTGCACAGAACCA
>JAUTXJ010000125.1 GCA_030838075.1 Acidobacteriaceae bacterium | reverse complement strand
CCCAGCTGGGGTGCTCGTGCTTTACGTTCAAGATGAAGTTTTCGACCTGGAACGGAAGTTGGTTGGCGTAGCGATACGGACGTCGGCTTCTGTCCGTGAGCCCCTGCATGCCGCATTCCTGATAACGATCGAAAATCTTATAGCCGGTCTTGCGGGAGATGCCAAACTCCCTGCAAAGTTTCGCCATCGCCTCGCCGGCTAGCCGGCGAGCCACAAACTGCAGTCTTTCATCCATTACCGAACACTCCTTCCAAGGCATCATTCCCTCCCCTTTACGGGGAGAAAGTGTCACCTATGTGTCCGGTACAATGTGTTACCTATGTCTCAGGTCGCTCACTAAAAGAGGTACCGGACGTGACACCGGAAACTCCAACCCACAAGTCAACCCACAGCTTTTAATTCACTGCTGCGCTCATCCCTGCGCGTTGAGGAATTCGCCCTGTGCGGCCCGGTCAGCACCAGCGTGTAGTGAAGCGGTGAGGTGAGCGATTTCAGAATAGCGACCGCCTGGGCCGGAGGCGGGCGTGGATTTCTCTGCTCAAGTCTAATTCTTACCTGTAAACAACTGTGCTGCGCAGGCGCCGTACTTAATGCCGGTTCTGCGCCACAGTAGTTACGGTGGACCAGTCGGCTGCAGTGATTAAGCCGAATCCTACATTGGTGTGCGTTTGTAATGGTAAGTTTGCGCGATATAACACTGGCATCCCAATCCCTCGTCCACAATCGCTGGCGAAAATTAAAGTATGCGAATCTTCTTCCCATGCAGGCGAGGAGTTATTGCAGTTTCCACCGGCCACGAGCTGTACTTTTCCACTCATCGTATTTCGCAGCCACATTTGCTTAGGCCCGAATTCCGCCGATTCGAAGGCCACCCACTTTCCGTCAGGCGACACTACCGAATCCTTGGTCGGAAGTGCCGGCGTTGAAGTAGCGGGCGCAATTTCCTTTGTCGTCGGATCAAAAGTCATCGTTGTTGATGCGCGGTTCTTCACGAGTTCGAGGTAGAGCGGCCCGTAAAAAGATGGCGCCACCGGATGAAACACCTGGCCATAGAATGAAAATTCTTCGACCTGCCCATCGTGCAGCCAGCGAAGGACGTACCCGCTGCGAACCATTGCCTGATAAAACAGTCCGGCGCTCGACACTGCCGGATAGGTCGAAAGATAAGTGCCTTGGTCCAGGGCGATGCGCTGGAAATGCCGGCCTGGTTCGAGCACATAGACCGACATGTGTCTCCGTGCGTCCAGGGCGGCAATGAGAATTGCCGCCGCCAGTGCCGAAGCAACAAGTTTGGGACTAAACGACCGCCAGAATTCACGCCCTTCCACAAAGAAGAGTGCAGCCAATATCCACAATTTCGGAAAAAATCGCTGCCACTCAGGCAATACAAAAAAGTTCAGCGCGATGTACGAAGCAATGAGGAAAATTGTCTTTCGAGGCGTCGCGTGCTCAAGCAACAAAACGACTGGCAATAGCAACAGGATGTATGTATACGAAGCCGCATTCGACGAGAGCAGCACTATCGCTATCGTGAACCACGCAAATCCTCGGCGATGAAACTCTTTGCCCTCCGATGCCAGACCGAACAATGTGAACGCAAGAATGAGCACCGTTGTAAACGGCCGCAAGAAAAAGAAAACCGCTGGCGCATTCCAAGGCGGCTCCGGATTCAAATCCCCTTCCATAACAAGTGAGTGCCGTAGAAAAGCCGTAAGAGTTCCAATGCGACTGGAGTAAGGATCTATTACCTCGCCCTCAAGAGATCGTGGCAGGATTTGTGAAGCGTAGAAGTGAACATCTGCCCAGCCGAAGAGTGCAATGGCGGTGGCCACCGCTATCGCGGTCGCAGCCAGCATTCCCGCAGCCGCCTTCCAATTGCGTTTCAACACGAAATACAGCAGGAATGGGCCACCGTACAGTTTGAGTCCGAACACCACACCGCAAAGAAAGCCGCCCGCCGCTGACTTGCCCCGGTCCACGCAGTAAAACGCGAGCGTCAATAGAAATAATAAAAACACATAGTATTGGCCCAGGCGAAAATTGGATTGCAGCGAGCCGTAACCCAGAAACATCAGTATTGCGATGTACTCAATCCGAATCCCAGTAGCTTTCGCAAGGATCCACAAGGTAGCTGCCAAAAATATCAGGTTCAGCGCCAGCCATATTTGTTTAGCGGTGTGCACCGGAAATCTAGCGAACGGCACGATTGGCAACATGGTCAGAGGCGTCTGCGGAAGATACGCGCCCAGTTGGTGTTCGATGCCTACGTAGTTCATCTGCCGCTGAAACCACGTCCAATCGTAGTAGTCTCTCAACGGTGCATGGTGAGTCACCAAGACTGCGGCGGTGTAGTAGTTTGGAAAATCGGTTTCGTCTCGGGTCCAGCCCTTGCGGAAAGAAGTTGCCAGAAAAAGAGCGAGCATCAGCAGCGCAAGGATGCCAGCTTTCGTCATATTGCTGTTGGTACCAACGGCTGGGTTCGCTCCAGCGCTGTTATCTCTTCATTGCTGATGTGCGGCCCTGCTTCCAGATAGTCTCGATCGACGTTGAGGTTCCACAAATCGAATCGTGCACCCATAACGTTTCGCGCAGCCAGGATAGCAGTCAACATCGAGTGGTCCTGATTGTTGTAGCGATGCATTCCATTTCGTCCCACGAGCTGCAAATTTGGAACCGTCGCGAGGAATTCGCGTACGGTCGCGAGACCACCCTGATAACCGCGGTCGTAGACCGGGTAGGCCTTTGGCATTCGCACCACTGCGCCGTCGACGACGTCCTGTACCTGTACCAGACCCAACTGGACCATCTCTCGCGTTGCCAATGCGATCAGGTCCTCATCCGGCGCGCTCCAGATTGCGTCGGTACTGTTGCAAAAATATTCCACGCCCAAACAACTCAAATCAGGATCGGGCGTCATTTCCGGACTCCAGTTCCCATAGTTCTGAACGCGACCGGCGGCCACCCCAGGGTCGTGCACGTAAATCCAGTTGTCCGGAAACAGATCGCGGCCTCGCACCATCAATGCCACGGTGAGAAAGTCGCGATAGTGAAATTTGTTTGCTGCCGCCAGAAGTGACGGTGGCGCGGCGGGATTCAGCTTCTCAATCAGCTCTCGTACGGGAATGCTGCTAATGAAATGCGTTCCATGATATGTCTCGCCGCCCGCTCGCAAGGAAACTATTCTTCCGTCCCGCCACTGAACGC
>JAUTXJ010000121.1 GCA_030838075.1 Acidobacteriaceae bacterium | reverse complement strand
GCCGGGTATTCGTTTTATGTGATGGAAGAACAGAAAGGTTTGATCGGCGGGCTGTATGTGTCAGCGCAATTCCCGCAATCGGCAATAGCGCAGCGGTTGCTGGAGGAAACACTTTTTTCGATGCGGGCTATACCGCATCTAGAGCGCATTGAAGCGCAGCTGATGCCTTTCAGCGGACCGATCGACACGCCGTTGCGCGATCAGGGATTCAGCCTTTACACGCGGCAGTTCATGCTGCTCGATTTGCAGAAAACGGCGAAGGCCAATTCCAATAATTCCGGCGGACTGCGGATCGATCGCTGGAACGACCGGTACTTCGAGCCATGCGCCAAGTTGATTTATTTGTCGTACGCCGATCATGTAGATGGGGAAATTAACGATCAGTATCGCAGCATGACGGGGGCGCTGCGCTTTCTGAAAAATATTATTTTGCTTCCCGGTTGCGGGCAGTTCGTTCCGGCGGCTTCGTTTGTATTGCGGCAGCCGGGCAGCGACGAACTGGTTGCGGCGGTGCTGACGAGCGAGGTATCGCCGGGAGTTGGGCACACCACACAAATTTGTGTGGTTCCGGGATTTCAGGGAAACGGGCTGGGGCGCATGTTGATGCAAAAATCCAGCGATGCGCTGCGCGCTTTAAAGTTTAAGGAATTGACGTTGACGGTGACTTCGGAGAACCGCACTGCTGTGCAGCTTTACGACCGGTTGGGGTTTCACACCATTAAGTCGTTTACGGCGGGAGTTTGGCCGCGTTAAAGGTTTTTCGCGATTTCAGACTTGAGAGCGCTGTTATCGCCGAGGCGCCATGAAACGTCCTCTACCTGTGACGATCCTGGGATGCTTGTTTATCGTTGCGGGCGTAGTAGGTTTGGCCTATCACCTTTCGGAACGACCACTGGACCCTGGGGGTCGCGCTCATTTCCGGCATTCGAGTACTTGCTGTCGTGGGTGGAGTGTTCCTGCTGAAGGGGCGCAATTGGGCTCGCTGGTTGATAATTGGGTGGCTTGGCTTTCACGTTGGGGTGAGCGCATTCCACTCGCTGTCGGAATGTATAGCGCATGTAGTGTTGTTCCTGGTTGTGGCCTATTTCCTGCTAACGCGTCCTGACTCCCAATATTTTCAGGCTTCGCCTTCAGAATAGCGACTTTCCGGTAGAGTTACCGCGGACGTATAGCGGAAAGGCATTCGTCGATGGTAGTAGAGTGTTCAGGGCATGCCACGCACACTCACCTCAGACGAGCACCTGGATTATGTTGCTTCGCTGCTGGACGATATGTTTCAAATCCCCGGGACCAAGATTCGATTTGGACTTGACGCGCTGATTGGATGGATACCGGGGATCGGCGATGCCATGGCGGGGACGGCATCGTTTTTGATTGTGTTTGCTTCCTGGCAGCGCGGTGCGCGAACCGTTACGTTGATGCGCATGCTTGCTAACGTGCTTCTCGAAACGGTAGTGGGAGCGATTCCTGTCGCAGGCGACATTTTTCACGTGGCTTGGAAGGCGAATCGGCGCAACTACCGGTTACTGATGCGCGAGCGGAAGCAACCGGGACACCACACCGGGCGGGATTGGATGTTTCTGGTGGTTATGTTGGTGATGGTCATCGCAGCGGTGACAATCCCGATTGGCATTTTGATTTGGGCATTGCGGTTGCATCCGGTTGTCAGAACTTGAATCCTTTCCCACGGTAACGACAGGAATCAGGCAACGAGCTGCGCGGATTCCTCTACGAAACCCAGACCCCAATTCGAGGAAAATTCAAACCTGGGAAACTGCAAGACTCACCCTAAAAATCGAGGGTGGGGCAGCCCGCGTATTTTTTGATTTTTGCCGCGGAATTATTGGCCGGCTTTTTTTCTGGCGGATTCGAATTCGTCGCCTGACTGCCATTGGACCAGGGTGGGTTGCGATGCGGCTTGCAGACCCAGGTCGTAGCCGAACTGCGCAACTTTGCCGAGGCCGGTGAAATCCATCTCGGGCCGGTACTCATCGCTGGGCTGGTGATAGTGATGCTCGACGTAGTCTTTGGCTTGGGCTCGGCCCCAGGCTTCATCGTGGCCTTTAAATTTCACTCCTTCGCTGATTGAAAACGAAGGAATGCCCACCCGGGCCAAGCTGAAATGATCGGAGCGGTAGTAGTGGCCAGCTCCCGGTTGCGCGTCCTCGCGAATGGCCAAGCCATATTTCTGCGCGGTCTTTTCCACTTGGGGATAAAAAGTGGTGCGCTCGGCGCCGCTAACTTCTATTTCTTCGGGATCGCCAATTGGGGCGACAGCATCGTAATTTAAATCCAAGGTTACTTTTTCGACTGGAGTTGCGAAATGCTTGCCCAGGAATTCTGAGCCTAGCAGGCCTTGTTCCTCTGCAGTTACCGCGGCGAATAAGATGGATCGCGGCGGGGCCTGCTGACCTGACTGCTGTGCCTGCGACCAGGCTCGCGCCAGTTCCAGGATGATGGCGCAACCGGTGCCGTTGTCTACGGCGCCGTTGTAAATGTTATCGCCATTGGCGCTGGTGTCGATGCCCAGGTGATCGTAGTGCGCGGTGTACATCACGGTTTCGTCGCGACGATTCGGATCGCTGCCTGGAAGCATGGCGAGAACATTTCTGGAATTAAACGGGCGGACGGTGCTGACGACGTGGGCTTTCAGGCGCACCGGTAATTCGACGGGTTTGAAATCGCGCGATTGGGCTTGGTGAAACATCTGATCGACATCGGCGCCAGACATGGTCGCCATTTCTTTGGCGACGTCCAGTTGAATCCAGGACGCGCCTTGCAAGTGTGGGGTTCCATCCAAGCGGAGGTAGGATTTGTCTTTCCCGTTTGAATTGCGCACAACTTCCCAGCCGTAGCTGGCCAGATCACGGCGATGAATGATCAGGGTAGCGACAGCGCCGTGGCGTGCGGTTTCTTCATATTTGTACGTCCACCGGCCATAGTAGGTGAGCGCTTTGCCTTTGAAAAACTTGGGATCGTCGGAAGTGGGCTCATTGACGAAAAGCAGCGCGACTTTTCCTTTCAGGTCGACTCCTTTGTAATCGTCCCATTTATATTCCGGCGCGGTGATTCCATAGCCGACGAAAACGATGGGGGCGTCGATGTCCGCGACGTCGGTTTGAGTTTCATTGTGGATGACGAAGTCGTCGAGATTTTTCAGTTGCAGCGGTTCTCCGCTTTTAGGAACGAGTGACATAGTTGTATCTGGCAGGGTGGTGATGCTGACCATGGGAACTTCCTGGAAGTAGCTGCCTTGATCACCGGCGGGCTTCAGGCCGTCCAGCGCTAATTGCGTGGCGATGTATTCGGCGGCGATGTCGCTGCCGCGCTGGCCCATGCCGCGGCCTTCGAGCAGGTCGCTTGAGAGGAACTTCACGTGCGCGCGAATTTTTTCCGGGTCGATAGTGGATGGGGAGGCTGCTCCGACGGCTTTTTCTTGGCGCTGGGTCCGGGCGGTAAGGTAAGCGCCGCTCGCTGTCAGTAAAATCACAACGGTGATAATCGATTTCCGCATAAGTCCCCTGTGATGTCGTTATCTGTCTCGCGTTGCTATTACTTTTTGGTGCGCTCTTTCAGCAAGCCCTTCAGCTCGGACATGAATTCCTGCACATCTTTAAAATCCATGTAGACCGATGCAAAGCGCACGTAGGCTACCTTGTCGAGTTTTTTCAGGCCGCGCATGATCATCTCGCCGATTTCCGAGGTGGTCAGCTCACGCTCGGTGGCCTCGTGTACGACGCCTTCGATCTCGTCCACGATGGCTTCCAGTTTCGGTGTAGCGACCGGGCGTTTCTCGCAAGCCTTGAGCAGACCCTGCAAAATTTTTTGACGCTCGAAGCGCTCTCTGCGGCCGTCCTTCTTGGCGACCATGTAGGGAATTTCGTCGATGCGTTCGTAGGTGGTGAATCTGCGCGCGCATTTCAGGCATTCGCGGCGGCGCCGGATGGTGTCGCCGGCGCGGCCTTCGCGTGAATCGATCACCTTGTCGTCAATGTGGGCGCAGAAAGGACACTTCACTCTGAGTTATCTCCTGTTAAGTCGCGGCGGACAAAATTGATATTTCTGAGTTCGCCAAAGGTCAAAAATTCTTTCCTACTTATTGTAACGGGCTTGATTCCGACGTGCTTACTTCAAGGCCACGGCCACTTCTTTTTTTTCTTCGGCGGCCATGCGTTTCAGTTCGCGCAAATTCCAGCCTTCGTGAATCAGCATGGGGACGCCGAGTATGCTGCAACCCGCGAAGGTAATGGCCCACAGCACCATGGAAGCTGCCACCGCAGGTTCTCTTTCTACTCCAAAAATCGCTGTGTATGCAATGATGGCGCCCGCTTGCGAACCGCCGCCGATGCCCGGCAACTGAATGGTCGAGCCCACCAGTGTAAACGCCAGGACCAGCAAAGAGTCGGCCAGGCCGAGGGTGTGGAGCGTTCCCGTGAAACTATGGGAGACCCAGTAATACACGAGGCAGACGACGAACCAGTGCAATCCGGAATAAACAGTAGCGAGAATCAAATCTTTCCAGGTGCGGATGGTTTGCACGCCGCGCACGAAGCCGAGCACGACGCCCGCCAAGGAGCCGCGCCAGCCACCGGCCTGAATTACGGTTTGAAGGCGGCGCTCGAGCAAAGCGGTACCGTGGAGGCGTAAATAGATCAGCGCGAGGGCGGCGGCCAGCACGCTCGCAAACAAAATTGTGCCGGTGGTTTTCGCGGCGGTTCCCA
The DNA here is from genome assembly GCA_030838075.1 of Acidobacteriaceae bacterium. Taxonomy (GTDB): domain Bacteria; phylum Acidobacteriota; class Terriglobia; order Acidiferrales; family UBA7541; genus Acidiferrum. The sequence goes on along the minus strand of JAUTXJ010000121.1, from coordinate 1,966 downwards.
GCTCGCTGGCGATTTCACCTGAATGGGGACGCATACCGAAGAGGACCAGCCCTACCGCGGAGATCACGGCAACGCTGGCCATATCGAAAATGCGCTCGAGGACGTAGATGCCAAACGTGTCGGCGATGGGCAGGTCCTGTTTTTTCGCCAGCAGTAGGGGTCTGACGGGTTCCCCTGCACGGCCGAGCAGAAAAATGGCGGCGAACCCGGCCAGCGTGAGCTTATAAATTTGCCAGAAATTTGTTCTGCCGATGTTGCGCTGGAAGACTTGCCAGCGCAGGGAGCGAATGGCGTAACACGAATAAATCGCCACCATGGCAAGGATGATGTAATAAGGATTGACGTCGCGCATAGCGTAGAGCAATTTGGAGCCGCTGAAGGTGGCAAGGTGAAGGAGGCTGCTGGCCTGATACGCGATAATGCCCAATGCCAGCAATCCAAGCACGACCAATATGGTTTTCCTGGATAGCGCGCGCATCTGCCATGAGCCTACTGGGGGCATGTAGACTCGTCAAGTTTCAGTGGCGACTGTGGGTAATGCTGTATAGATGCAAACCACAAATTACATTCCTGGTCGAATTACCGCGGCACACGATAAGGAGGAATCATGCAGGAAGCCATTTTGAAGCGATTCGAAAATCCGGATGAGGTGCGCGTTTTTGACAAAGGGCGGTTTGAGATTGTTCATATTGGAGGACTGACGATAGGGCGGGCGAGTTACGAACCTGGATGGAAATGGTCAAAGGACGTTGCTCCTCTGGCTGGCACGCCGCTGTGCGAGGTGGAACATGTGGGACTGGTTTTGTCAGGACACGCGGTGGCTGCTTTTGCTGATGGAAGGCAGACGGAATTGACGCCGGGAAGTTTGTTTTACATTCCGCCGGTGCCTCATGACAGTTGGGTGGTGGGAGATGAGCCTTACGTGTCGCTGCATTTTGTGGGGGCGACGCATTATGCGAAATAGGTCAAGGGGCTGAAAACTATTCCTGATAGGAGCGCCGGCTCGACGTAATATGAGGCTTATGAAGGCTGCCGGTAGTGCACATAATTTAATCATTTTTCTGTCCGTAGCGGCCGCTTTGTTGGTGGCGCTGGCAGCGCCTGGCGCTGTGCTGGTTTTAAAATTACTCGTTCCAGAGTGGTTCTTTGTTGCGCTTGTCGTTATTGCCGTAGTCCCGACGCGAAAAGACACCTGGATTCCTCAGGTCGCTCCGTCGCTTTCTGTGTTCTCTCCGCAACCTCCCCCGATTCAGTAGCTCTCCGTAGCTGCAATCAACCGCTCACCAAATTGAAGTCTCCTCGCGATTATCGCGCCGCCGCGATCACGCGCAAACCCTGTTATGCGTTTGCCCGAGGGAAAAATGTCATTCAAATTGATCATGCGCAGGCTCGTTATGGCTTTTGTGTTGGGAGGATATTCGGTCCTGGGAGTTGGAATGAGCCGTGAAAAAATCGAATCGTTGATGCACGCGATGAATCAATCGAACGTCGAATTATCAATTCCTGATGCTGACGGTGAAGGTGATCCGAGAGAAGCTTCCACCGATTCCGACGAAGATGTTCATTGATTGAACTAGTTTGGAGCGGTGCTTTGAACCTCTTCGGTGCGTTCCACGATCTTATATGTTCGGATTCATACTTAATTCAAACTTTTTAGTTGGCTGCGTTGCATTGTTGATTGGGCGGCTGTATTTTTTAATTTCAAACCCAAGACCCACGCTAAAAATCGAGCGTGGGGCACCCTCCGATTTGCATAGAGCTCATAAGTCGGCTTAAGTCGGTTTGACATAACGATACGAAGCGTATTGAATTGTGAGCACTGACTTTTGGTTGGCTGGGGGGTTCGATGAGTGTTAGCAAGTGTCCCGCACTGGAATACGGCTTTTGGCGATTTGGTTGGACTCGATTTGCGCTGTTAGCGCTGTTTATGACAATGAGTTGGTCGCAGCCGGCGCGCGGGCAAGTG
>JAUTXJ010000097.1 GCA_030838075.1 Acidobacteriaceae bacterium | reverse complement strand
ATGTCTTTTTGCATCTCCTTCAAGACCCAGTCCGACCCAGACTCTGCGCCAAAAAAGATCATTGTGCATCCAGCGCGGCGAACCGCTTCCAGAGTCGCGTCCGAGTAACGGTTGAAGGTGTCGATGCGCGCTTCACACCACCAGTGGAAGCCGAGAGGCTCCATGCGATCCGCAAGTTCTCGCGCATGACTTTCTTTCAGAAAAAAATTCATGTCATAGAACTGCACAGAATCAGCGCCGTATTGCTCTTTCAAGTGGTGCAATATTGCTTCCGTTCGCGCCGGGCTCTCCGCCAGCTCGCGATTTCCGTAAATTGCGTGCACCCCGCAGAAGCTGCAGCGGAAGGGACATCCAATGCTGGCGTGATGGGCTGCCGTTCGCTTGCCGAAGAAAGACGGGCGCAGATATTTTTCGACCGGAACACGATGAAAGGGAGACCAGGGAAACGCATCCGGGTTCTGCATCAGGCGCTCAGGATTATGACGGTGCAGGCCAAACACATCCTTGAACGACAATCCGAGAATTCCTTCGAACTTCCGATTTCCTCGAATAGCATCAAGCAACTCGAGAAGGGTCTGTTCACCCTGGCCGCGCACCACATAATCGACGTATGGCGCGTTCAACGTAGAGTCTGAGTAAATCGATGGGAAATAACCGCCCCAGACGATCGGAAGTTTTGGATGTAACTTGCGGATTTCACGGCAGGCATTGATCGCGGAAACCATCTGCGGTCCCGGCATAACCGAGACACCCAACATCTCGACATTTTTGTGGCGCACCATATTTAGAATGGTTTGCGTTGGATTGTCGTCGATATTCCCATCAATGATTTCGTACTCTTCGCGGCCTTCCAGCACCGCCGCCAGTGCCATGACCGAGAGCGGGAAGCGTCGATTGCGCGGCTTTGTGGCTCGCGGATTAAAAAGAATGATCATACTGTTTTCACCTGAGCCGTATAAATTCTGAACTGCGACGGCTCACGACGCCGTCGCGCCCAGGCAAGCGTCGGGCGGCACGCCCATCGGATTCCATACGAGGGTTTATAAGTGACCCACTCAAGATTGTGTCGCGTCTCCAGGTAAAGGAGTCGATCTCTGGTCAGATATTCACGACTGTGTAGACTGTCGGAGGCAAAGCCATAAGACTTTTGAAAACCTTTCCTGCGCTCTTCCACCATCTGTAGTCCAACTTCTTCTCGACTGTACGAAGGCGAATCTGCGATGACAATTGTTCCGCCGGGACGTAAGCAGCGAATCGTCTCTGCTAGAGTGCGGTCATAATTTTCTGAGTAGTGAAACGACGCGTTGAAAATGGCGCAGTCAAACTGGCCATTGGCGAACGGCAATCGATCCAGCTCCGCCTGAAATCTGGGAAATAACTTGGGCAGCGAGTGCTGGTAGTGAATTGCCGCGCCTAATCCGTCGAATGAGCTGGTCTGCAGGTCGACGGCAATCGGATGATGTCCTAACTGTGCCAACCGGTAGGAAAGCCATCCATTGCCGGCGCCAAGATCAAGAACCGTTAAAGGCCGCGATACACGACCCTCAAGAGCCGACAGAATCCTGGTCGCGAAATACCTGAAGGTACGCGATCTGATCGACCACTGCCAAGAATTATGCCCGGTGCGATCTTGAAAAGGCAAACTCAAATAGAACTCAGGATCACTGCTTCCCCGCCCTTCTGCTTCTCTCACCAATTCGTAATCGTGCATAAATCTGGCGAAGTATCGCTGGCGGCATTCTAGAAGCGCTAGCCAGATTCCCTGGTGCTGAGTCAGCTTGGCAAGGCAGTGCGTGCACTCAACGGGCTTGTGCTCTTGCCCCAATGAGTGATAAGGCAATGTTGTGAGATCTGACTTACAGCCGATGCAATGCAGGCGCACAGAGTCAGAACGGACAACGCTCAGAGGCGAGAATGGACGGACTGATAACATAGGGTCGCTGGCTTGTTGCGCTCCTACTAATTGCATCTAACTAACTCCAGAAGCACATGATCGCCTGCGTCGCACAAAATTGGCCACTCAGCCGTTACCTTATCCAGCCTCTCCAACCGTGCGAGTAACTTCGGATTCCTGCTCATCCATCGCTCAACGTAGGAGGGGGGTACAAACAATCCAACCGCGGAACGCGTTCGTAATCGAAACCACGGCGAAAAAGCTCGGCCAACACTACTAACCGTGGGATAGGTGACCGGAAATGTCACGGCTCCAATCTTAGCCGTAGCTTTTCCGGCGAACCTTCGACACGCTTTGCGAAATTGACCGTGCAGCAGGTACCAGAAAAACTCCGCGACACATATCCGGCTCCAAAGACACAACAACACCGGGCCTCCTGGCTTTACTAGGGCAGCCAGGTTGCTGGCGAAAGGCCGCAGATCGGCAAGACAATTTAGGCCAGAAAAGTTCGAGAAAGCTCCATCGAAAAGTTTTTGACTGGGTATAAATCCCAGATCTTCGTTAGCAAGGTTTAGAAATTCAAGATTTGCGCTGGCCCCCGACGGGCTGAGGCGCTTCGCAACTTGAATCATCGAATGTGAAG
>JAUTXJ010000070.1 GCA_030838075.1 Acidobacteriaceae bacterium | reverse complement strand
GAATCCAATTCACGGCACTGTGATCATGCAGGTTGAGGAAGAACGCTTCCGACAGGCCAGTTTTTTTCCACCACGCTGGCCCAGGAATGCCTGAGAGCGCAGGTGGAACAGGAACGCTTTGGAATCACCGAGGAGTCCGCTGGGGCAGAAACATATAACGAGATGCGCTTAATGGTGATGATGGAGGGAAGCAAAGTGTCGATCGCACTTCGACAAAAAGAGCAAGATGGCGGATGGCAGATCGTCGATGGGAAGCGCAATGAAGTGGTGGGTAAGTTGACCCCTGAAACCGAAGAAAACCTTAAGAAGGTAATTAGCTCTGTGCAAGATTTATTCGCGAAGAAGTAACAGCGACCGGATACCCCTCTCATAAAAAGACCAATTCCCTATCTTGGTGGAAGGCTGGGCTCCCGGCGTGCTCTGGCTACACGCGGCACGATTACCAGGCGAGATTTCCCGCGTGCGGGCGCGGAAAGTCATTGCTTCTTGGTGAAAATCGATTTGGGAATCATGCAATGGACGCCTTTCCGGATGTCGACAACCTGAGAGACCCGACAATCGCCGATGATGGAAGTGAGTGAGTAGGCTTCTTCGCGCGACATGGGCACCATCTTTTGTTCGGCCAGGAAATTCACGGTTTCGCGCACAGCAATTTTCATAGCCTCGTTTAAATCCTCGTCGAATCCCATGAAGACCCAGTGTGTCGAGGTTTCCGCGCGGGGCCACTCGGTGTGGAGATCCTTGCGCACGATGGGCTGGATTTCGATGGCTTGGTAGGAGCATTCGAGAGCGGTCAGGTTCACTTCGCCATTGCCCTGCAGGCAGTGCGAATCTCCCGTCCAAATCAATCCGCCTTTCTGAAACACGGGAAGATAGAGTATCGAGCCGACTTGAAGTTCGTTCACGTCCATGTTGGAACCGTTCTTCCAGGGGTGCAGTGTGCTGGTGCGGCCTTTGGCGTCGTGAATAGGAGGCCCAGTTTTCTCTTTCGGCTCGTTGGGATCGGGACCAACGGCGATAGTGCCGGGGAAGGGCTTGAGAGGAAGGACGATGCCCGGCTTGAATTCGGTGGTCGTGGTTGCAGAGTTGAGTTTGAAATATTCCACGTGGCCTTCAGGAAACTCGGAGGCCAGCAAACCGACGGCGGGAAATTGTTTGCCGGGGAGATTGAAATTGAAGCCGGAGTCCTTCATGACGATTTTGGTGATGCGGATTTCCATGGTGTCGCCGGGTTCGGCGCCGTTCACGTAGATGGGGCCAGTAATGGAATGAGCACCGTTAGTCAGGTGCAGGACGAGGGCCAACGTCGTGCCTAAAAACATCACGCAGCATTGGATTTCTCTTACAACGCCGTCGGTCTTGATTGCAGCAGCATGATAAATTGACGAACTTGGGCAATTCTGTGAGGGCGGTCTAAACGGAAATTAATATGCTTTTAAGCACGACGGCAGCGCGGTGCAGTATGCTCTGCGCAAGGAGATACAGTGCAAGCGGTCTGTTTTCGACACAAAGCGAGTTCATTAAAGTTATTAGCGTAGGGCCGTTTGCCATATCTGCGACTGGACTGGAGGCTACCGTTCATACTGGCCGTCACTTCCTGCAAATTCCCGGACCGAGCAATGTTCCGGATCGCGTGTTGCGCGCCATCGACCGCCCGGTCATGGATCACCGGGGCGCCGAATTTGCCACGATCGTAAAAGAATCCTTGGAGAGCATGCGGGCCGTTGTGCAAACGCGTGGCTCGATAGCGATGTTTCCGGCGTCAGGATCCGGTGCCTGGGAAGCGGCTATCGTGAATACGCTCTCGCCAAATGATCGCGTGTTGATGTATGAGACCGGACATTTTTCACGGCTTTGGCGGCAAGTTGCGGAGCGGTTCGGCATTCGCGTCGATTATTTGCCCGGTACGTGGCGCACGGGCGCGGTTGTAGCGGAGATCGAGGCAGCTTTGTCGGATGACAAAGATCATCAATACAAAGCGGTGATGGTGGTTCACAACGAAACGTCCACCGGGACCACCAGCAAGATATCTGAAATCCGAAAAGCCATGAATCGTCTGCATCACCCCGCGCTTCTGATGGTGGACGCGGTGTCATCCTTGGGTTCGATTGAGTATCTCCACGACGAGTGGGAAGTGGATGTGATGGTTTCCTCGTCGCAAAAGGGCTTGATGCTGCCGCCGGGGCTCGCATTCAACGCCATCTCGGAAAAAGCCTTGGCTGCCGCAAAAACCGCGAAGATGCCCCGCTCCTATTGGGATTGGCGCGAGCTTTTGGAATTAAGTCGAAGTGGCTTTTTCCCCTACACACCCTCGATCAATTTAATTTTCGGCTTCAGGGAAGCCTTGCAAATGTTGTTGGAGGAAGGGCTGCCAAACGTTTTTCGGCGGCATCAACGCCACGGCGAAGCCACTCGCGCGGCAGTTCGCGGTTGGGGCTTGGAGCTGGTCTGTGAAGAGCCTAGCGAGTATTCAAACACGGTAACGGCGGTTTACACCCCGGTAGGCCATAGTGCGGATGCGCTCAGGGCCGCGATTCTCGCAAAGTTCGACATGTCGCTAGGCGCAGGGTTATCCAAATTGGCGGATAAGGTTTTCCGTATCGGTCATCTTGGACACTTCAATGACTTGATGCTGGCTGGAACGTTGGTTGGGGTGGAAATGGGGCTTCGCCTTAACGGGGTGCCGCACCGAGAGGGCGGGGTCATGGCCGCTCTCGATTTACTGGCGCCCAATCCCACCCCGGTAGCTTCGCGAGTGCAGTAACGGCGAGAGCGATGTGCTCGCCGCATTTGTAAATGAGCGGAGCTAATTTGCGGCCAAAACTTTTCGCGGCCACCACGAATGTACTGATCTTGCTGTGCATCATGTATGCGCTGACGTACATCGACCGAAATAACGTCAGCACCGCGGCATTCGTTTTCAAGCAGGATCTGCATCTCACGAATACCCAAGTGGGACTAGTTTTTTCTGCATTTGCCTACCCGTACCTGATCTTCCAGATTGTTGGCGGCTGGGTCAGCGATCGTTTCGGCGCGCGTCTGACGCTTACGGTTTCCGCATTAATTTGGGGAATAGCCACGCTGTTGACTGGAAAATCCAACGGGCTGGCGGGTTTGTTGTGCGCCCGCCTGCTGCTGGGATTCGGTGAGGGTGCAACGTTTCCGACGGCCACCCGCGCGATGAGCGACTGGCTGCCAGCAAAAAAACGCGGATTTGGGCAAGGAATAACACACTCTAGCGCGCGGCTGGGCAACGCTCTCACTCCGCCTCTGGTGGCGTGGTTAATAGCCGTCGTAACGTGGCGAGGATCTTTCATTATTTTGGGGATCATCAGTGTCGCGTGGGCTATCGCGTGGGGATTATATTTTCGAGACGACCCCGCGAGCCATCCGGCAATCACTAGCAGCGAACTGGAAGAGCTCCCGGATTATGCCGCCAAAGAGAAAAGGGCAAACAAATCCGTGCCCTGGATGAGCCTGACCAAGCGAATGCTGCCGGTTACAGCGGTCTATTTCTGCTATGCCTGGACGCTGTGGCTCTATTTGGCCTGGATACCTTCTTTTTTCCTTCACAGTTATGGCTTGAAGCTGCAGGATTCGGCCCTTTTTTCCGCGGGAGTTTTTTTCGCCGGCGTTCTTGGGAATACTGTGGGGGGAATGCTTAGCGACCGAATACTTGCGCGTACAGGAAGCCGCAACAAAGCCCGGCGAGACCTGGTAATCATCGGCTTCCTTTGTTCGCTGGCCTGTATGTTGCCTTTGCTGTTTTCCCATAATTTAACCGGCGCGGCAATTTGTCTGAGTCTGGCGTTTTTCTTTTCCGAATTCACCATCGGACCGATGTGGGCTATTCCCATGGATATCGCCCCCAGATTTGCGGGCTCCGCCAGCGGCCTCATGAACACTGGCACGGCTTTCGCGGCGATAATTTCTCCTTTGGTATTCGGATTCGTGATCGACAAAACAGGCAACTGGGAGCTCCCGTTTATCGGCAGCATCGGATTGTTATTTGCGGGCGCCATTCTGGCATTCTGGATGAAGCCAGACGAAGCGCTGGCAGGAGCAGAGTTGCTGGACTATGCCGCAACAGAAAAGGCAGCAGTGTAATGGCTGGCCACGCGCCAACGATTTGTTTCAATAATATTTTCCTCAATCGACCCTAATTTAATGGTGCAATCACTCTCTCCATTACCGTTAAGCTCGCACGCCAAACCGATCGACTCATTCGATCAAGCCATCGAATTGGAACGCGAACTGAAGCGCACTCTGAAAGGCGAAGTGCGCTTCGACCAAGGGAGTCGCGCCCTGTATGCCACGGATGGATCCAACTACCGGCAGATTCCCATCGGCCTGGTGGTTCCGCGCGACGACAACGACGTCATCGCCACCGTAAAGGTCTGCAGAAATTACGGAGCTCCGGTGTTGCCTCGCGGAGCAGGCACAAGCCTGGCCGGCCAATGCTGTAACGTTGCGGTGGTGCTCGACTTTACGAAATACATGAACAAGATTCTTGAACTGAATCCAAAGCAACGATTTGCTCGCGTCCAACCAGGTGTAGTGCTGGACACCTTGCGTAATCAGGCAGAATTGCATGAATTGACCTTCGCTCCAGACCCTTCAACACATAATCGCTGCACCATCGGCGGAATGATTGGCAACAATTCCTGTGGCACGCACTCGTTGCTCGGAGGAAAAACTGTAGACAATGTCGAGCAACTAAAACTTTTGCTTTACGACGGCACGCTATTGACAGTCGGCCCAACCAGCGAAGAGCAGCTTGACGCCAAAGTAAAGACCGGGGGACGTGAAGCCGAGATTTACACAAAATTACAAACGATACGCGACCACTACAGCGATCTCATACGAGCGCGCTTTCCACGAATTCCCCGACGAGTGTCCGGCTACAACCTCGACGAATTGCTGCCTGACCATGGATTTCATGTTGCCCGCGCTCTGGTAGGAACGGAGGGTACGTGCGCGATTGTTCTGGAAGCCAGGCTTAAATTAATTCACAGCCCGCAACAACGGACACTCGTCGGAATTGGTTACGAAGACGCGTTCGTCGCCGCAGATCACGTGCCTGAAATTCTGGAATTCAATCCCATCGGACTTGAAGGTTTTGAAGGAAGCATTGTGGATGGGTTGAAGAGTAAAGGCGCACCCCACGTCAACCTCTTACCTGAAGGGCGCGGCATCTTACTGGTGGAATTCGGTTCGGATGACGCCGCGCAAACAGAAGATGCCGCAGGCAAATTAATCGAACGTTTGAGGTCGGCGAATCCTCGCCCCACAACAAGGTTGTACACCAAAAATGAAGCGCGCCACGTCTGGCATTTGCGCGAAGCGGGGCCTCGAGCCGCGGCGTTTGCGCCTGGAGCGGTAGCGGAGTGGGAAGGATGGGATGACGCGGCGGTAGCGCCGGAAAAGCTCGGTGCCTACTTGCGGGATATTCGAAAGTTGATGGACGAATACAAATATCGCGGGTCATTTTATGGACACTTCGGGCACGGCTGCATTCACATGCGCGTCAGCTTCGATCTTCAGAGTGAAACAGGGATTCGGAATTATGGGGAGTTTATCGAACGCGCCGCCGATATTGTGGTCGGCTACGGTGGTTCGCTTTCCGGTGAACATGGTGATGGACAGTCGCGCGGTGCGTTGCTTCCCAAAATGTTTGGGCCTGAAATCATGCAGGCATTTGCGGAGTTCAAAGCGATTTGGGACCCCACCAATAAATTGAATCCCAACAAAGTGGTGAATGCCTATCTGCCGACAGAAAATTTACGGTTAGGCGTGGACTACAAACCACTCGAGCCGAAAACGCATTTCGCATTTGCCTCAGACGATGGATCACTGGCAAAAGCAACTCTGCGGTGCATTGGCCTTGGCGCATGCCGCAAACAAGACGGCGGCACGATGTGCCCGAGTTATATGGTGACCCTCGAAGAAGAGCACAGCACGCGCGGCCGCGCTCATTTGCTGTTCGAAATGCTGCAAGGAGAAGTCATTCGGGACGGATGGCAAGACGAGCGGGTCAAAAAGGCTCTGGACCTGTGTTTGTCTTGCAAAGCTTGCAAATCAGAGTGTCCAGCAAATGTGGACCTGGCCACTTATCGAGCGGAATTTTTGTCGCATTACCACGAGCACCATCGCCGGCCACTGCACGCCTACGCATTCGGCAAGATTGATCGGTGGGCGCGAATGGCTTCTCCGTTTGCATGGATGGTAAACGCTATTAATAGCAGCGCAATATTTCGGCCCTTAATAAATAGAATTCTTGGACTGGCAGCCCAACGAGAAATTCCCAGATTCGCGAAAAAAAGCTTTCGCCACTGGTTGCAAAATCGCGGGTCAAAAAAGATGCGCGTCAATGCCAGCCAAACATCGGCGACAACCCCAAAGCAAACCGAAGTCGTGTTGTGGATCGACACCTTCAATAATTACTTCCACCCCGAAACGAGCCAGGCAGCGCTGGAAATATTGGAGGATGCAGGCTTTCAAGTGACAACCTCTCAGCAACATTTATGTTGTGGACGGCCTCTTTACGATTTCGGAATGCTCGACGAAGCCAAGAAATATTTGACGCGAATCTTGCAGGCACTGGGTCCACAAATTGATGCGGGGTTGCCAATCGTGGTGCTGGAACCAAGTTGTGCCTCGGTCTTTCGCGACGAACTCGTGAATCTTTTCCCGCAAGACGCGCGCGCCAAAAAACTACGCGCTCAAACATTCCTGCTCAGCGAGTTTCTGGAACATCACGCTCCGGGTTACATACCGGACCGGTTCGCAGGCAGAATCCTAGTTCACGGTCATTGCCACCATAAGGCGCTGATGAAAATGACCGACCAGACTTCCCTGCTGGCAAAAATGGGCGCGGACGTGCTTGCACCGGATGCAGGCTGCTGCGGAATGGCCGGAGCATTCGGATTTGAAAAAGAAAAATTCAAAATATCACAATCTATTGGAGAGCGGGTTCTGCTTCCCGCGGTGCGCGAGGAACCCGCAGAAACGATAATTGTGGCTGATGGTTTTAGTTGCCGAGAGCAAATCCAGCAGGCGACCGGTCGCAAGGCGGTGCACTTCGCTGAAGTGCTACAAATGGCTAAACAACAGAGAAACACCTCGCGACGGCGATAGCCACAAATACTCGAATAGTGATATTAATCCAGCGCCTGGGCTTTCGGCGTGAGTCTCGTCTGTTTCTGTACCGAGCATTTTCCTCTCGATAGTGCAGCCTCTATCTATCGGAAAGTGTCTTTAATAACCGGAACAGTTCCTTCTTTTATTCGAATCCAATCCCGGGAATATCCGGCAACGAAACGTAACTGTCCTGAACAGGAGTGTCGTCCGCGAACCCGCCGAACGGTTGAAAGATGCCCGGATAGGACTCATTTCCTCCCAAGCCTAAGCCGGCAGCGATGTTCAGTGATAACTGATGACCGCCGTGGGGAATACAACGCCGCGCGGACCATCCGTACTGTTTCAACATGTCCAGTATCCGCATGTATTCGACCAGGCCGTAGCTGAGTGCGCAATCGAACTGCAAACCGTCGCGATCACTGCGCATGCCCGCGTAGCGGATCAAATTGCGTGCGTCCTGAACTGAAAAAAGATTCTCGCCCGTTGCCATCGGACCTTTATAGTGGTCGGCAAGTTTGGCTTGCAGTTCGTAATCGAGCGGATCGCCGGCTTCCTCGTACCAGCGCAACCCGCAGGGTTCAAGAGCATGCGCGTACGCAATCGCGGTCTCGAGGTCGAAGCGCCCATTGGCGTCCACTGCCAACTGATCCCCACGCTTCAGGATTTTCAGTACAGTTTCGATGCGATTTAAATCTTCCGCGAGCGGAGCGCCGCCAATCTTGATTTTCACTACGGAATAACCCAGATCCAGATAGCTTTGCATCTCCTGCTGCAGGCCAGCCAGACCCTTCTCCGGGTAGTAGTAGCCTCCGGCCGCATAGACGAAAACTTTTTCGTCCACGACGCCATTTCGAAAACGATCAGCGAGTAGCCGATAAAGTGGAACCCCAGCGAGCTTCGCTACGGCATCCCATATCGCCATATCGAAAACGCCGACGGCCACCGACCTTTCGCCATGTCCCCCAGGTTTCTCATTGCGCATGAGAATGGTCCAAGTCTTAAATGGATCGAAATTCTTGCCGCTTTCGTCGAGCAGACTGTTAGGCTCGGCAGCCTTTAATCGCGGGATAAAGCGATCGCGCAAGAGACCGCTCGGCGCGTAGCGACCATTGGAATTGAACCCGTAACCGACGACCGGTTTGCCATCACGGATTTCGTCCGTAATTACCGCTAAAACGCTGACCGTCATCTGGCTGAAGTCGATATACGAATTGCGAATATCTGACTTGATGGAAGCAACTATTTCCCGAATATCTACGATCTTCATTGGGTCACTTCGCTCTTCAGCAGCGCCTCGCGGTTGAGAGTCAGGGCGAAGCCGGGAGCGTCAGGAATGGTCAATATTTCGCTTTTCGGCTCCGGATTTACGAAAAGTATCTGGCCAACCCGGACCATGCCCGTTGCCACTCCACAATCCAACCGTTCATCGCGCCCGCAAGAGTATGCAGATGAAAAAGGGCCACCCAGCCACGCCATTCGCGATAGGCAGGTTGTAAATCTGCGCCAAATGAATTTTTGACAGTATGTGTGACTCGGATGGACCCTCACTCTACCCCAACGCAGCACTTATTTAGAATTTGCGCCATTAAATATCGCGACCCACCTAACGTCAAGCAAAGACGCCGGGAATAAACAATAATTAATGTCAGACTCAGCTTTAAGAAGAAAACCGGTCGCCTCGCTACGTAGGTACCCCCGGCTTAATTACTCTAGCTGTAAGGTCAACTGAGTGAGATCAGGAATTCTGGAGCGGGCGATGGGAATCGAACCCACGTCTACGGCTCGCGAAGTTGTTGATTCATTGAGGGATAGATGTACGGTGGGGTCCAAAACGGTCCAGAATGGGTGACTAGAGCAAAAAAACCGCGATAGATGGGCTCGAAGAACCGCCGTTGTGATTAGTCAAAGAACGCAGTACCGAGCCCATGTCCGAAGCTTGGGAAGCTCCCATTCTACCACTGAACTACGCCCGCTCGTTGTTTCTGATTGTACTTGTGAATTGGATTTGGGTCCAGGAGTTCGATTCATTCATACAGCACTGCAGCGGGTCGGCATGCGCGGAGCGCAAGTCAGTCTCCATTCAGTGTCAATCGCCCGACTGATGCACTGATTCCTCCGCTGCTATTTTTTTTCTTTATGACTTCAACTTCGGCAATCACAAGTAAGACGCTTAACAGCTGCGGGAGACTACAAACCGTTTGTCAAACTCTTGTCATCAAATGGGACAAAGATCGCCGAGCCGCAAACCAGGTTTCAGCAACTGTTAAAGCAACAACTCGCAACCCATAGTGCTCGCGCTCAGCAGGCTTGTTTACGCGGAACTCTCCGGCCCCGAGATGAGCTGGCAGATCCAGAATTCTTAATCTCTATATCAAGCGGCGACTTGAATGTGTTGCCGGCAGTGGCCCTGAACTTTGAGCACTTGGTCGCGAAGGTACTCCCAATAACAATTTCCTCCGCCGCGATGGTGAAAGAAAAGGGGCGGCTCATTGGGAGTGGGATTTTTGAACTTGACGAACACTTCTCCACTCTCGATAATCCGGCCGCACTTTGCGCACTGCTGTACTTCAGACATTGTTTCCTCACTTATAGAGGACTCGAGCAGGCCTTTGCGATGTTAATG
>JAUTXJ010000054.1 GCA_030838075.1 Acidobacteriaceae bacterium | reverse complement strand
ATGTGAATCCGGGAATATATTGATAATTGCGGTAGCCGCGCACTCCTTGCTCGTGCACCCAACTGGCGCCCACTGTCCAGTTCTGATTGAAGGCGTGCTCAAATCCTACGCTGGCATGCAGCGCGTAAGGCGTTTTGTAATTGGGGTCGATCAGCGCGCCCGCGCCACCGGCTGCTGCTCCGGGTACGCAGCCGGCGTCCGGTGTAGCGCCTACTGCGTTTACGCACGGCAGCGGCGCGGTGTTCACTGCTTGCAAAGCCCCGACCCATCCATTTTGCGCCAGATCGTTGTAGTACAAACCGATCCCCGCGCGAATGACGCTGCGGCCCGATGTTCCCGGCGCGTAAGCAATGCCCAGTCGCGGCGCGACGGCTCCGCGATAATCGTGTGGCGCGCCGTGCACTAGCGGAATCTGCAGCGCTTGCAGCGTCAGGTACGCGGGATTTTGCAGTTGGGTGCGTCCAGACGCCTCGAAAAGTCCAAATGTGGAGTCGTAGCGCAATCCGTAATTAACGGTGAGATGTCTGGTCACGTGCCAGGAATCTTGGGCGTAAAAGCCCAACCGTTGCACATTTTGAGAAAAACTCCCGTTGCTTGCTGGGACCGCGGTGCAGCTAATGCCCGACGCGGGATCCGGCTGGGTAGCGCAACCGGCACTGAAGAAAAAGTCAGACGGATTCGCGGCGTAAAAACTGGGATCCTGCGGATAAGCCAAGACCGTTTCCGCGGTGCCGGAAAGCGCGCCGCTCAGTACAGGTTCGTGAATAAAATTTATGCCGAAGCTTGGGGCGTGTCGTCCCGCGGAATGGCTTACGTCATAGCGCACCTGGTATTTTTCCTGATTGCGCAGCACCGGAAAGGCAGTAATGGCTGTGGCAAACTGGTTGTCGCCGAAAGTGTCCAGGCCTGAAACGGTTCGAAAGGTCGCGCTGAATGGGAACTGCAGCGAAAATCCCAGGTAGTCGTTGCGAGCTTCCGTGCGGTGTAATCCGCTGGCGCCAAACAAAAATGTCGCGACCCATGTGGGACTGAAGGCGTATTGCTCGCCGAGCGCAAGACTAAAATAATTCGAATGAGACGTCGCGCCCGTCGATGGCAGCGTTCCCTGCTGGATCAAATCGTTCTTCGTTAAATAGCTGTCGGTGGAGGTCCGCAGAAACCACTGCGAACGCGCCGATTGTTTCCAATCGAGCCTCGCCATCCCCAGAAAATCGTTGAACGGTACCGGCGTATTCTTCGGCACTGAAATGGAATTTACTCCCGGAATCAGGCCCTCTGCCGCAAGCGCCGACAAGGCAGAGAATTGATCCTGACTGTTCGGGCTGTAGGCAATGCTGGCATCTTCGTGCACGTATTCGAACGACGAAAAGAACCACAACTTTCCCGGCTTGATTGCTCCCCCAAGAGTACCTACATAATTTTGCCGCGAGAACGGCTGCTTCGGATCAGGAGCCGGGTTTTCAATGGGAAAGCGCGCATTCAACGCGGCCGCCCGTTCGTAAAACGCAAACTCGCCGTGCAGCTCGTCGGTCCCTCGCCGCGTACTGATCACCACCGAACCCGCGGTTGTTCGTCCGGTATCGGCATTCTCTTGCGACGTCCGGAACGCGAACTCCTCAATCGACTCGGGCGAGAAATTTTGCAAAAATCCGCCGATGTAATCGTCGGAATTATCCACGCCATCTACCGATAGTTCGTTATTTAAACCCGAACTTCCACCGGTGGACACCGCGGTGATGCGCGCCTTGGTAGGATCCGATGGCTCGACGGGTTCCGTTCCCGGCACGAGATAGGCAATATTTGCGAAGCTGCGATGGGCGAGCGGAATTTCACGCAGGTCCTGCGCGGTCACGATGCCTTGCTGCACCGCGCTGGCTGCATCCACGGGCTGCGTGGTGATCGAAGAGGCCTCGCCGCTCACATTCACTTCTTGATGGACACCTGCGGGCTTCAACACGACGTCGAGGTCACGGCCGGAGCTGACCTGAACCGCAACGCGAGACTCTGCAACCTGAAAATTCGCGGCTTCGACTCGTACGCGATATACGCCCGGTAGCAAATCGTCCACGCGAAATTCGCCGCGGTCGCTGGTTTCTATTTGCCGCTCGGTAGAAGAATCTGCCGAAGTAACTATGATTTTCGCACCGGCGATTCGACCGCCGCTGGCATCCTGCACGACGCCACGTAGCGTCCCCCGCGGATTTTGAGCCGCCAGGAACGGCGTGAAAACTACGCAGAAAACTAAAACCATCAGCCACCTGGCTGCCAGCTTCGGCTCGCACTCTGTTGAAGTACTCATGGATTCCCCTGCGAAGGTGCTCGATAGCCTAGTGAATTACGCGCAATTTTTCCATATTTACGTTACACAATGGCGCTACCTCAAATGTGCGTCAAACCAAGCTAGCGTGCGCTCGATCACGTCGCGCTGGTGCTGCGGTTTCGCGAACAAGTGCCCCTCATGTTCGTAAACCACCAGTTGGGTCTCCACTCCCATGGCCTTCAACGCATGCCAGAATTCATATGACTGTGGCGCGGGGCATTCGCCGTCGCTATCGCCGACAATTACTAACGTGGGCGTTTTAACTTTTTTGATGAAATTTATCGCTGAACTCTTGGCGTAAATTTCTGGATCGTCGTAGACCGACTTGCCAAAAAAGGGAATCATCCACTGGTCTATTAAATTTTCGCCGTAGTAACTTTGCCAGTCCGCGATACCGGCTCCGGCCATCGCCGCTTTGAAACGGTTTGTCTGCGTGACGCCGAACATGGTCATAAATCCGCCGTAACTCCAACCGGTCA
>JAUTXJ010000046.1 GCA_030838075.1 Acidobacteriaceae bacterium | reverse complement strand
CGCGATAAGCTCGACTGCTTTCGATACGCGACCGCCGGATTTACCACCAGCGCTCTTGATGGATACGGACTTCGCGATCACTTGCCCGCTCGTCCAACGCCGTAGGCCTCAAATCCGGTTCTTGTCCGTCGGCCCGTATCTTTGCTCCACGCTTCCTTCAGACCCCACCTCGCGGTGACGCCCTTGCGCTACGCTACCCTTCACCTCCATCAGGTTGGGACGGGACTTTCACCCGCAAGCTGCCGAACATGCGCGGCGTACAAAAAAAAGGCCTTCCCATTTCTGGGAAGGCCCGTTTTGAAGCTTCGGCTGACGACACCGAATGATTTCGGCGTCGTCGAACCTATCGGTTTAGTAGGTTGCGCCTTCCGGCACGAAGATGAATTCCACGCGGCGATTTTCTTTCTCCGCGCCCTTCTCCTTCGAAGCCGTGCCGGTGCGAGTGGTAATGCGCGATGCGTCGATGCCCTTTTCGCCCAGGAACTTTCTGGCGAGATCGGCTCGCGTATCGGCGAGTTTGGCAGCTCGTGGTTCACGTGGGTCCGCATAGCCGGTAATCACCAGCTTGGCGTTCGGGTCATTCTTCAGGCGCAGCGACACGTCGTCGAGCACGCGTTTGCAGACATTGTCCACACGCGAGGCGCCCGGCTTGTCGTAGTTGCAATCGCCTACCTTGGTGGCTTGCGGCGGTGGCGGCGGTTGCTGCACATCGACGGTTGTCGATGCATCCGCATTGCCTCCTTTGCCGTCGCTCACCGAACATTTCACCGTATAACTGCCGGGCTGCAAGCCGGTGGAGTCAAACTCGGCCTTCGGCCCATCGCCGGCGACTGTTCCGCCCGAAGCGCTGTAGCTGTAGGTCAGCGAATCATTATCGGGATCGCTGGCAGTAGCGGTAATTCCGGTACGCTCGCCAGGCATAATCGGACTGCGGTCAGTCGAGCACGAAATTGTCGGTGGCCGGTTGGGTCGCGGTTCAACCTTGATGTCCGCGGAACAAGTTGCCGTTCCGCCCCTGCCGTCATCGACCTTAGCGTTAACCGTATAGGTTCCTTCATTGAGTCCGTTAGTGCTGATACGCCCGTCGGGACCGGTGCCCTCTACGGTTCCACCGGTGGCGGTGTAGCTGTAGGTGAGGTTGTCGTTGTCGGGATCGCTGGCAGTTACGTGTATCGCCACGCTGTCACCCGAACCTGCGATAACCGACGTCGGATTTGCCGAGCAAGCAGCGACCGGTGGATGATTCGGTGGCGGAGGTGGGTTCGGAATTCCAAATCTCAGAACAATGCCCGTCGCTGCACGAATGCTATTTTGACGTCCGTTGACGTTCAAACCGGGACCTGAAAAGTTGGTTTGCAGGTAGTCAATCTGCGCGAAGCGCCAGGCCAGATTTTTCCACAAAACGATATCCACGCCGCCGCCGGCCGCCAGCGCAAACGTATACTGGCTTCTGTCCCCGGTCATCGCAGACCCGGCGTGCGCGCCGCCAATTAAGATTTCAGCGAACGGTACGAAGCGGTCCCTGCGGAGATTCAAGCGGGGACCAAACAAGTAAGTGATGAAGCCCCCTTGCTGAGAAGGGTTACCGCCGATAGGGGTCAAATCGCGGCTGAAATCCGTCCCGCCAAGTTCCCCGGTGAGGCCCCAATGTTTCGACACGTTCACCGTGATGGACCCGGTGCCGCCGTGATTGTTGAAATTTGAAAACGGATCCTGGGGGCGAAAGTTTATGTATTCATACATGAACGCTAATTCGAATCGCGGAACCAATCGTCCCGGCTCTTCTTCGGGGGCCTGTGCCGCCGGTCCAGGAAAAGGGGTCGCTTTGGGCATCGCGGGCATGGCGAAAAAATCGGGCGCAGGCGCGACATTCACGGCATCGCTGGCATTCGAAGTTTCTGCCGTTGCCGGGGTCGTTGGAACTCCAGCTTCCACGCCGCTATTTTTGTGCCGTGCAAAACTCGGAAGCGCGAGAAGTGCGCTTACCACTACGGTTAGACACCACTTGGACATCATATTCCTCCCCTGAATTCGCCACTGCGCTTATGATGCGGTGCTATAAAATGCCGGGTACAAAAATTCGCTGAATTATTTAAGGCGGTGACGGCTCCGCCCGTCCTGGAATCCACACCCGTTGGAAAACAATTGTTGCTCGCGCCGCGACTTGCCTTTATCTAAATGTCCCGAGGGAGCCGTCCGACGCGCGTCAACAATTGGGCTTCATCGTAGACTAGTACCCCCGGCTGGCGCAAGAGTATTGCTACCCAGGCTCGAATGGCGTATCCCCCATCTTCTGTAGGCCAAGCAAATTTTTACTGTAGTGGCAAAACCAGCGGGCAACCACTGGGAGAGTTAACAGGTACCGTGTGCGGGGCTGACAGCGCAAGCAAAATATATCATCAAGATCAAGCTTGAGCGGCGTATCCCAGCCATTCCGGATGCGCCGCGGTGGAATCAAATATGGGCGTGGTCTTGAAGGGTTCATACTTGCCATCCGCCGCGACGGTCTCGGTCTTTTTTAAAATTCCTTGAATGTCCGCTCTGCTCAGCGAGGACTAGGTTTTCGCGGCCTCGAAGGCCTGAGCCAGAATCGGCATGCTGTCGATGCCGGTAATTACCACCGAGGTAGGTAAGCTCAACGCGTATTGCAGGCATTCGAGAGGCGTCACGACTTTAGCTTTCAAGATGTTCTTGTCTCCCATGGACTTCATGCCCAGGACCGCGATCTGTTTTTTCACGAGAACCGGCACCACTTCCTTGCCGAAGCTGCGGAAGTGCGCGTCCATCACGTTCAGCGGCATTTGCGCGGTGTCGAAAGTAAAGTTGTGTTTGTCGGCCATTTCCAGCATCCGCAAATGCACGCTGGGATCTTTGTGCCCCGTAAAACCCATGAAGCGAATTTTTCCTGCTTTCTTGGCTTCCAGCATGGCTTCCACCGCGCCACCTTCGGCGAAAAACCTGTCAGGATCTTCGAGGCGAATGTTCTCGTGAAACTGCCACAGGTCGACGTGATCGACTTCCAGGCGCTGCAGCGATTCATCCAGTTGTTTCAGCGCCGAGCCTTTGGTCCGGCCGTCAAACTTGGTCATCACGAAAACTTTATCGCGGTAGCCATTTTTTAGGGCCTTCCCTACGCGCTTCTCGCTGATGCCCTGGTTGTAGTCCCAGGAGTTGTCCGAAAAATTTATGCCCCGGTCGATGGCGGAGTGAAAAATCTTGATGGCGTCTGGTTCCTCCAGGTGGGATTGCCCGAGATGAAATCCACCCAACCCGATAGCCGAAACCTTGACGCCTGTTTTTCCCAGCGTGCGGTAAGGCATCTCACCGTTACTGCTGCTTTGCCCGCGAGCACCGGGAATCTTGGCCGCGACTGACATGGCCGCCAGCCCGCCGACAAATTCGCGTCTCCTGATGTTGTCCGCCGTCATTTCTTGTCCTCTTTCGTCATTCATTTTTTTTGGCGTGGGTTCCTGTCTGGCTAAATTGCGCGCCTCTGTTGCGATGCTCCTGGACGACTTCGAGGCTTTGAAGTTAGAAGAGCTATGGTGTTCTGCCCATCAGGTATTCACTTCACGGGTACTTAGAGTTGGTAATTATCGACGTCTGTGGCCATCAAAGGTATGCGGCCAACACGCGAGCGTACGCGACTTCGAAAGGCAATTTGTCTGAAGGGATGATGCTCCCGTACCATTCCATAAATGGATTCCACGACGGTACTTGATCTCAACTGGATGGGCCGGCCGCACTCGATCGGCGCGGTGCTTCTAGAATCGAGCGGACATAACGCGATTCTCGATCCTGGGCCAGCATCCACTCTGGAGACTTTACGCACGCAGTTGCGATCTCGCGGAATCTCGATCTCTGATCTCGACTCCATCCTGCTGACCCACATTCATCTCGACCATGCCGGGGCTACCGGGACTCTGCTACGCGAAAATCCGAATCTGCGCATCTTCGTGCATAGCAAAGGGGCCGCGCATTTAGTCGATCCGTCGAAACTACTCGCCAGCGCCGGGCGATTGTGGGGCGATGACCTTCACCGTTTATTCGGCGAAACACTTCCGGTACCCGAGCAAAATATTCAAATTCTCGAAGGCGGCGAAACTCTTTCCGTGGGCACGCAAAAATTTGATGTTATCTATACCCCGGGCCACGCGTCGCACCATGTCACATATTTTGATGAGCAAGAGGGTGTCGCATTCGCGGGGGACACTGCGGGGATTCGCATCGCCAACGGGCCGTACATCATGCCCGCAACACCACCGCCGGATATTGATCTTGCGGTGTGGGAGGATTCCTTCGCCGCGATCCTTGATCGTCGGCCTTCGAAACTTTTCGTCACACATTTTGGTTATGCGGAAAATCCCGAGAAGCATATCGCCGACTTCCGGGAGCGGCTGCATCTTTGGGCGGATATAACGGAGAGAGCTTTGCAATCAACTTCGGAGTTGGAGGTCGCGTTGCAATCGTTCCTGGAAAACACTCAAGCAGAAATGCTGGAATATCTTTCTCCGGCTGATGCCGAGCAGCATGCTTTTACGGCCGGACTCCCCCTATCTTTCCTGGGCTTGGCTCGCCACATCCGTAAACGCAGCGCTGCCGCGCAATAAGAACCCTTAGCGAAATTTTTCGCGAGGATCAGCTGGAGTTGCGGCTAAGTCCGCGGGCCACTCGAACTATGCGCCGGTTTCGTGCGCAGACATGCCTCTTGAGGAATCTTCGGAGTCAGATTCGGAGTTCTGGGTGTTCCGTTGGGCGGTCGCGTCAGATGGCTGTGAGACGTGCGCAGTCGCATCATCCTTTGCTGGGACCGAACTTGCGCCACTGGGCGCGTTACCAGTTACTGCAGTTGTCGCTTCGCTATCTCCGATTGCCTGTAATCTTGCGGTCAACGCTTCCACCAGCACGTCGACGAGTTTTTTCGCGCCTGAACCGTCCGCGTCTTTGTCGGGGTTGTACTGCGCCACATCCAGCCCCAGCAAATTTGGATTCTTTACGAACTCCATCAGCGCGCTGCGTAAATCCGCGAACGCCAATCCTCCGCTGCCCGGAACATTTACGGCCGGAAATTCTTCCTGCGCGATCACGTCGGTATCAACATGCAGGATGAACTGACGCGCATCCGCATGCATCTGCATTAACGTGGTCTTGGCAGCTTCGCCCGCGCCTTTAGCCTGTACAACCTCAGCCGAAACTCTTCGCATAGGCGATTTATTGAGGAATTCCTGCTCCGGCGCATCCACGCGTTCCAGTCCGAAGAGGGTTATGTCCGGCTCGCGCACCAGCGGCGGTTCGCCCCAGAAGCGCACCAGTTCAGGAGCGCCTTTGCCAATAATATGCGCGACCACCATGCCGTCGATGCGGCCTGAAGGAGTTGTAGCGGGAGTATTCAAGTCCGCGTCGCGATCAAACCACAATAAGCTGAGCCGCTTATAATACCGGCGCGCTCCGGTCAAAAGTCCGATGACCTGCGCGCAATCTCCGCCCAGAACAAGAACTAGTGCACCACTCTTTACGGCTATCTCTGCTCGCAATTTTAAATCATTCAAGCCGGCAACAATTTCTTTGAGGTTTCGCGCACGGCGGTTTTCGTCATCTTCGGCAAAATGGCGAACCGCACAGTCACCGTGATCGATGACTTCATATCCGGCTGATTGCAGGCGCTGCACCAGACCGGCTGCACGTAACGCCGCAGGGGCTTTTTCGGTGCCACCCAAAAATGCCGCAGCGCTCGACGGCGCGCCTATCA
>JAUTXJ010000040.1 GCA_030838075.1 Acidobacteriaceae bacterium | reverse complement strand
GCACTGTCGCTACTCGCCGTGCTGATGACCAGTTTCGCGTTCATCGAAGCCCGCCATCCCCACCCATGGGCTGCCACGGCAAAACCAGAAACGGTATAAATTCACTTCAGGCCAGTTTGTCATTTGTTACAAATGCGCGCACTTCGCTACAAATGAACTCATCGAGCGTTACGTACTTCAGGCGACCGCGCGCCGCTGCAGCGTGCCGTACAATCGACTGACGTGAAGGACTACTATGCCTCGCCGCCCACGTCCCCAGGCGGCGGCAGCATACACGAATGCCACTGCTCATCCTCAGCGTGGGCATCGCAGAACCATCCGTCGCAAGTCGGGCAATGTACGGTCGCAGGATAGTTGCAGACCGCATCACCCGGTGAGACGCCCTGACAGGTACGCTCCAGGTCCTCGCTCTCGCCCTCTACCATGGGCACCCACCTCGTGGGGTATTCTACGCCACTTGTTTTAAGTGAAGCGCGCGTTTCTCGCATCCCTAATAGCAATTCACATTGCACGGATTTTCATGTAACGCGCCATGTCCGGGCAAGGCAGACTTCGTGCGGCCGCCAGCGGGCCGCTTGAGTGCTTACTTGCCAGCACAATCCGCACCTGAGCGGTCCGGTACGTCTGCTTGGGGGTAAAGCGTTTTGCATCGCAGTCGGATGAAATGTCATTCTTGAATTAACCACGCGCTCGGCAACCGTGACCCATAGGGGCAATCAGGGATGGCAACGAGAAATCCGGGAGTGAGTTCGCGGCGTCGGCCCGCAAAAAAGGACACTCCGCAAAATGCGGAGGTGCAATTCGGCCGCGAAATTTGCGGAGTGCTCGATGTCGCGGAACAGCGCGAGTGGCTGGTCACTAATGGCATCGGGGGATTCGCTTCCGGTACCGTGAGTGGCAATCTTACCCGTCGCTATCATGGCTTGCTGGTAGCGGCGCTTCAGCCGCCGGTAGGCCGGATGCAACTTGTAGCCAAGCTCGACGAAACCGCCCGTTATGACTCGGCGGATTATGCGCTGGGAACGAATCGCTGGGTCAGCGGGGCAATCGAACCTCAGGGCTATGTGCATATCGAAAGCTTCCGGCTGGAAGGAACTACGCCGGTTTGGCGCTTTGCCATTGGCGATGCAATTCTCGAAAAACGCATTTGGATGCTTCATGGTGAGAACACTACTTACCTGCAGTACACCATGTTACGCGGCAGCCAATCCGTGGAACTGGAACTGAGAACGCTCATCAACTATCGCGATTTTCATTCCAATACTCATGCGGGCGATTGGCACATGACAATTGACGCGGTGAAGAACGGCTTGCAGGTCACAGCATTTGAGGGCGCGACTCCCTTTTATCTGTTGAGCGCGGATGCCAAAGTCGAAGCACAGCATGAGTGGGCCCGCGATTATTTTCTACCGCTCGAAAAATATCGCGGTCTCGACGATCGCGAAGATTATCTTCTGGCTGCGATCTTTCGCGCCACGCTGCAAACGAATCAAAGCGTGAGCATTGTTTTTTCTACCGATGCAAACGCAGCGCTCGATGGGAATGCGGCACGCACGGAGAACGCCAAGCGCGAGGTGGACTTGCTGGCGCAGTGGTCTTCGACGGATGGGCCTGCGGCAACTGCGGCACCTGGTTGGATTCGGCAACTCATTCTCGCCGCGGATCAATTTGTGGTGAAGCGTGACTTGGCGGACAGCACGGAAGTTACAGACGGGAAGACGATCATCGCTGGGTATCACTGGTTTGGCGATTGGGGGCGCGACACGATGATCGCGCTTCCTGGATTGACCTTGGCAACCGGTCGCGCCGACATCGCAAAACAGATTCTCTTGTCTTTTGCGCGATACATCGACGGCGGCATGCTACCAAATAACTTTCCGGACGCAGGCGGACGCCCTGAGTACAACACCGTGGACGCCGCGCTGTGGTTCTTCGAAGCGGTTCGCCAATATTTTGCGGCTACGCGAGATACCGAAACGCTGGACAGGCTTTTTCCAGTCATGGCGCAAATGATCGATGCTCACGTGGCCGGCACGCGCTACCAAATTCATGTGGACCAGGCTGATGGCCTTCTTTACGCTGGCGAACCCGGCGTGCAGCTCACCTGGATGGACGCCAAGGTCGGCGATTGGGTGGTGACGCCGCGAATCGGAAAGCCTGTGGAGATCAATGCGTTGTGGTTTAATGCGCTCGAAACCATGGCTGGTCTCGCTTCCGCGGCGAAACAATCAGCTGAGCCGTTCGTACAATTAGCGGCGCGCGCGAAGCAAAGCTTCGCCAAATTCTGGAACAGCTCGGCCGGATACTGCTACGACGTCATCGACGCTCCGGGAATTGGAAACGACGCCACTCTTCGACCAAATCAGATTTTTGCAGTTTCTTTGCCGCAGAGCCCGCTCTCCGCGGAGCAACAAAAAGCGGTTGTCGATATTTGTGCCCGGAGACTTCTTACTTCGCACGGACTGCGCAGTCTCGCGCAAAGCGAATCCGGCTACCAGGGGCATTACGGCGGCGGCGTTCGGGAGCGTGACGGCGCGTATCATCAGGGCACCGTGTGGGGTTGGCTGCTCGGCCCATTTGTGCTGGCGTATCTTCGTGTGTACGCGGATCGCGCTGCGGCGATGAGTTTTCTGGAGCCGCTCGGTAAACAAATTCATTCGCATGGCTTGGGCACGCTGAGCGAAATTTTTGATAGCGACGCTCCTTTCACGCCCCGCGGATGTATCGCACAAGCCTGGACGGTGGCGGAAGTATTGCGAGCATGGCGCGCTACAGTAAGCTAAGCGGACACCAATGTTGCTGGCAGCATCCGGGCCAATAAAATCGCTCAGAGGAATACGATGAATAAGATGATCCTTGCGGGATGTTTTCTGGCTCTAACGCTTGACGTTCCGCTCATCTCATTCGCACAGACGGCGCCGACATTCGTCGGCGTGCGCACATTTCTGAGCGCCCGCTACGATCCGGACTTGGACCACCTGAAAGCTGATTTTGCGGTGCTGGGCGTACCTTTTGATGAAGGCACCTGGGGTCAGCCCGGCGAGCGCTACGGACCCCGCGACATGCGTGAAAATTCTCAGGAATACGCTCACGATTTAACGGAAGGCTTCTATTATATCGACGGCGACCGCACGGTCTTGAAGGGCAAGCAGTGGGTCGACGTCGGCGATGTGTTGATTTATCCCACGGTTCCCGTTGAGACTGACGCGAAAATTACTGAGGCGGTTAAGAAAATTCTCGCTAAGAAAGCGTTTCCAATTATTTTAGGCGGCGATCACAGCATTACGTTCCCGATCATTCGCGCTTATGACATTCCGCTCACGGTTGTGCACATCGATGCGCATCTGGATACCTGGACGGGCGCAAAGGGCAATCTCGATCACGCCTCGTGGGTGCTGCGCGTGGCAAAGTTGCCCACCGTGAAACACATCACGCAGATCGGCATGCGCGGGATCGCCAACGATCAAGAAGCTGCCGGCAATGCTAAGGCGATTCCGACTAAGGTCGTCACCTCCGAAGAAATTCACCGCCGCGGAATTAGCGCTGCCATCGAACAGATTCCGCAAAGTGAAAATATCTACGTCACCTTCGACGTGGACTCCATGGACCCCACGCTAGCGCCGGGAACCGGCACCCTCGAACCGGGCGGCTTGAATTTCCAAGAGATTGACGAACTCATGAAGCAGATTCCCTCCAAAGGAAAATTGGTAGGGCTCGACATTGTGGAAGTGAATCCGTATCGCGATCCAAGCGGGCGCACCGCGCAAACGGCGATCCGGTTAATGGTTGATCTGTTGGCCGCCGCTTTTCACTAGATCACTGAGAAACCCGCGGCAGCCGATCCGCGTTAGGCGGTATCGCGCTCCCACACTTTGCCATTGCGCGCGAAATCGATGAACTTCGAAATGTCGCCGTTGGCGCGAAGATCCGTTACGCCGACAACTCCATCGACGTGCGTTTTCTTCGCGAGATTCGGAGCGCCAGCGACTGCAATCGCTTTTAGGTGCCGGTCGGCGTCCAGCAAAAAGCTGATGGAATCTGGTTCTGCGCTCAACGATTTGTCACCGACAGGCCCGGCAAGCACCGCGACTGCGTCGAACATAATGGACGGCGAACCTGAGAGCGCCACCTCGGCCATAATTTTCTTGCCGGCGGAATCCATCACGCCGCCTACTTTGGGCGCAATGATGGCTGGCGTCGCACCTTCTTTCTTCACTGCCGCGACGAGCGCATCTTTTAATTTCGCGTCGAACCCATCCGCCAGAAGAATCCCGACCTTCCTGCCTTTGAGTGTGGGCTTGTATTTTCCGTAAAGGCGCAACGCCGGGCTCTGATCAAGATCGATCGGTTTTGCTGCTGGCGTCGCCGCGATGGCTTCACCGGTCATCCCTAAGCCGTCAGCAACTTTCGCTCCCAGTTTTTCGTCGATGACACTGAGATGGCCCAGCATTTTTTTGCGGATCTCCGGAATGTCCACTTTGCTTAGCTCAAAAGTCAGCGCCATCGCTATGTGCTTCTGCTCTTGCGGCGTGACCGAGCGGTAGAACAAACGGGCTTGCGAATAGTGATCTTTAAAAGATTCCGCGCGTAAGCGAACTTTCGTTCCCTCCAGCGGAATTGGCGCCGTACGAAAGCCAGTTGGCGTTTCGCGCTCGCCTTTGGGCTCGATGGAGTTCGGCTCGTAATTCCCGCGACCTTTGTGAACCATCATTTGCATGTGGCCGTCACGCTGCATATTCGCGAACGGGCATTTTGGCGCGTTGATAGGAAGCTGATGAAAATTTGGCGAGCCTAAGCGGCTGAGCTGCGTATCCAGATACGAAAATAAGCGGCCTTGCAGGAGTGGGTCTTCGCTGAAATCAATTCCTGGGACAACGTGGCTGGGGCAAAACGCAACCTGTTCCGTCTCGGCGAAGAAATTGTCCGGATTTCTATCCAGCACCATCTTGCCCACGATCTCGACAGGCACGAGCTCCTCAGGTATTAATTTTGTGGCGTCGAGAACGTCGAAGGGCAACTTGTCGGCGGTTTTATCATCGAGAATCTGGAGTCCAAATTCAAACTCCGGGAAATTCCCGCTGGCGATGGCCTCGAATAAATCCCGGCGATGGTAGTCAGGGTCGGCGCCGCTGATCTTGACGGCCTCATCCCACAGCACCGCCGCAGTCCCAAGAACCGGCCGCCAATGAAATTTTACAAACTTGGACATGCCTTCGGAATTCACCAGGCGGAAAGTATTCACGCCGAATCCTTCCATCATGCGGAACGATCGCGGAATCGCGCGATCCGACATGGCCCACATCACCATATGCAGCGCCTCGGGCATCAGCGAAACGAAATCCCAGAAAGTGTCATGCGCCGAACCCGCTTGCGGGTAACCGCGGTCCGCTTCCATCTTGACGGAATGAATCAAGTCCGGAAATTTAATGGCGTCCTGAATAAAAAACACCGGAATATTGTTTCCTACCAAATCGAAGTTGCCTTCCTGGGTGTAAAACTTCACCGCGAAGCCGCGTACGTCGCGCGGCAGGTCGACGGAACCGGCGCCTCCTGCGACTGTCGAAAAGCGCACAAAGACCGGCGTCTTTATCTTGGGATCGGAAAGAAAATTTGCGCTGGTCACGTGCTTCATGGACTTATACGGTTGAAAATATCCGTGTGCGCCAGAGCCGCGCGCGTGCACGATACGTTCGGGAATACGCTCGTGGTCAAAATGCGTGATTTTCTCGCGCAAAATAAAATCTTCCAGCAACGTCGGCCCGCGGTCTCCGCCTTTCAGTGAATTCTGGTTGTCGGAAATGGGCAAGCCCTGGTTGGTGGTGAGCAGAAGGTCAGTGGTAGCTCGTTGATGCGTTTCGCCACCGTTGGTCTGGTTGGCCTTGGCAGTCTTCGCGGTTTTTGTTTCTCTTGCCGGGACATTTTTTTTGTTTGGCATGGGGGAAAGTATCACCCCTTCCATTCCAAACTTCAAATCAGGTCCATCCTGTAGGTGGCCCGCGACTTATTAAAAATTAATCATTTCGGTGAGTCATGGCAGTAAGCAAGTAACCACTAGCTCGGGGAGGGTGTTGGTTTGATGCGGACGGGCTTGTGATTAGCGTGGCGCGTTGGAAGATAGGCTCAATGAGCCGGAACGTGCGGCGCGTCTCTCCCCGAAGCCTTCTCTTATCAGGCTGAAGATAGCGCGCCGGTTTTCTGAGATGGTTTTGACCCACGCGAAGCGTCCCAGCTGGGGGAAATAAATCCCGCGGAAACAAAGTCGAGAAATGAGGATATTCACGCGGTATCCCAGGGGCTTGTGAGCCACCGCCGCCAGCGCTTTTGCGATGGCCTCCGGGCTATAGGATTTCGACCAGCCATACTTCACCTCGGCGTGCGCTTCGTCAATGGTCATCTTCAGGGGCGTGTGGGCCATGGCAAAGGGTATGAATTCTTGCCAATGCTTTGGCCGCGTTAGCCTTCCCGCGGCTTCCAACCTTTTATATAGTGGCGTGGCCGGCAACGGCGTCAGCAAGCCGAAGATAGGCAATCCTGGTGGCCAAGTGCGGATTTGCTGCAAGGTACGCTCGGCTACCCCGGTGGTGTCGTTGTCCATGCCGAAAATAAAAGAGGTAATTGCGAACACGTTTCGGTCCGCAAGGCGCTGCAGCACGGCCGCATATTCACCGGGCTTGTTGAAGCCCTTGTTGACGTCTTTCAGGTTGGCAGGATCGATGGACTCCATGCCGATAAAGATCCACTTGCCACCCGCGGCGGCAATCAAGTCGACGAGTTCTTCATCGCGCAGCAGGTTGGCGCTGATTTGCGCCACCCAATGCACTTGGGCCTCAGCGGCGATAATGTCACGCAGCAGCGACTTGGTGCGCTTGATGTTGATGGCAAAATTGTCGTCGATGAAAAAGACCGCAATCTGGCCGCGCTCTTTTTTGGCCCGCGCTTTCAGCATCAATAGCTCGTTCACCACGCTTTCGTTGGTGCGAAAGCGAATGGAGTCGCCGAAAAATCCGGTCACGGTGCAGAACTCGCAGCCGTAAGGACAGCCGCGCCCGGACTCTACCGGGATGATGCGAAATGTACCCCAGCCTTCACCAATCTTTTGCAGCATGGATTTGAAAAACTTTGGAACGATATTGAA
>JAUTXJ010000035.1 GCA_030838075.1 Acidobacteriaceae bacterium | reverse complement strand
GCGCGGTGCCGCGTCCATGGGGCGGTTGACGTACATCTTGAATGCTCAGCCGAATATTGATGATCGCGATGCAAAAGTTCCAGCTGATAAGGAAGTACGGGGAGAAATCGAATTTCGTGATCTGACGTTCACGTATCCCACGATGTTATCGGGAGATGGTAACGCAAGCGGCACGGCTAGCAACGGAGCATCTGCGAATAAGGCGGCTTTGACCACATCGACCGCGGGTAACGGAACGGGTTCCAACGCGAATTCCAGCCATCCGATACTGAGAAATATAAATTTGACGGTACCTGCGGGTTCCACGTTGGCGATTATTGGGCCGACGGGAAGCGGGAAGACCACGCTGGCTGCGCTGGTCGCACGATTGTGGGAAGCGCCTGCGGGAGAATTGCTGATCGATGGGCGGCCGATACGCGAGTGGCCGCTAGAAACGTTGCGGCGCGCCATTGGGTATGTACCGCAGGACACCTATTTATTCGGGGACACGCTGGGCGAAAATATCGCTTTTGGGCTGCCGCAATACGATGCAGAACGGGTACGCGAAGCCGCAGAGGTTGCAAGCCTCGAAGGCGATATCGAGGACTTCACGGACAAATACGAGACGGTGGTCGGAGAACGCGGCATCACGTTGTCCGGCGGACAAAAGCAACGCACCGCGATTGCTCGCGCCTTGGTCAGGGATCCTAAAATACTGATTCTCGACGATTCGCTTTCCGCAGTAGATACGCAGACCGAGGAACGGATTTTGTCGCGCCTGCGCGGGATTATGGCCGGAAGAACAACAATTCTAATTTCGCATCGTACGTCCACGGTGCAAGAAGCTGACCAGATCGTCGTTTTGCGTGACGGCCAAATTATCGAACGCGGAAAGCATGAAGATTTGCTGGCTCGCGGCGGATATTACGCGGACCTTTATCACAAGCAGCTGCTGGAAGAAGAACTCGAACGTGCATGAGTAACGCCCACGAAGAAGAAGCGCTCGGAAAAGCATACGACTCGCGGTTGATGAGGCGTTTGCTCGAGTACATGCGTCCGTACAAATGGCAGGTGATCCTCGCTTTGGCGTTGACGCTTGCGGTTACCCCGCTTGAACTGGCGCCGCCGATGTTATTTCGAACCGCCATCGATAAGTATCTAGATCCCTCAGCCCATCACCTGATCAGCGTCCTGGCGGCGAGGCGGGGTCTGGTGGTCATCAGCATTATCTACCTGCTGGTTTTGTTTTTTGATTTTCTCGCACAGTACGTGCAAATCCGGATCATGCAGCGGGTCGGACAGCAGACCATGTACGACATGCGCCAGGAGATTTTTGCGCATATCCAGCGGCTGTCCATGAGCTATTTGGATAAAAACCCCGTGGGCCGGCTGGTTACGCGTGTGACGACCGACGTGGATGCCCTGAATGATTTATTCGCGGCTGGCGTCGTCACCATGATCAACGATTTTTTCCTGTTGCTGGTGATGGTGGGAGTGCTTTTGTATCTGGACTGGCGGCTGGCACTCGCAGCGTTAGCGGCGTTGCCGCTCATCCTGGTAGTCACTTTTGTGTTTCGCAAATTTGTGCGCGAGGCCAATCGGCGCATTCGAACCGCGATTGCACGCATTAATGCTTTTCTACAGGAATACATTTCCGGCATGAGCATCGTGCAAGTATTCAATCGCGAGCGGCGCGCGCGTGTGGAGTTTATCAAGCGCAATCGCGATCATATGCTGGCTTATAAGGACGCCATTCTCGCATTTGCACTTTTCTATCCTACGGTTGAGTTTCTTGGTGTGGCGGCCATCGCGCTGATTTTGTGGGTTGGTGGAATAAGAATTTTTGCCGGGACTCTTACGTTAGGCGTTTTGGTGGCATTTATGCAGTTCGCGCAGAGGTTCTTTCGCCCGATCCAGGATTTGAGCGAAAAATTTAACATTCTGCAGTCGGCGATGGCCGCTTCCGAACGCATATTCAAGCTGCTCGATGAGCCGATCACGATCTCGAGTGATCCCAGTGCGATTCCGCTGCGTGATCCACGTGGAGAAATTGAATTTCGCAATGTTTGGTTTTCTTACAAAAGCGGCGAGCCTAAGGATGGGGATTGGGTGCTGCGCGACGTTTCGTTCCGTGTTGAACCCGGGCAGACCATGGCCATCGTGGGCCACACTGGCGCGGGCAAGACTACGCTGATTTCGCTGCTGCTGCGGTTTTATGAAATTCAGCGCGGGCAGATTTTGCTGGACGGCATCGACATTCGCAAGATCGAATTGCAGGATTTGCGGCGGCAATTTGGCATCGTGCTGCAGGATCCTTTCCTCTTTTCCGGGACTATTGAATCGAATGTGCGGCTGGGAACCGCAGGGATTGATCGGCCGACAGTTGAGCATGCAGTTGATGAAGTGGGGCTGGGCGATTTTATTCGCGCATTGCCGGGTGGCGTGGATACTTCGGTGAACGAGCGCGGTTCGACTTTGTCAGTAGGACAAAGGCAGCTGATTAATTTTGCGCGAGCCTTGGCGCACAATCCGCGCTTCTTGATTCTCGACGAAGCTACTTCGAGCGTGGACACCAAGACGGAGCTATTAATTCGCGAAGCGCTGGACCGCTTACTGTCGGGCCGGACGGCGCTGGTTATCGCCCACCGGCTGAGTACCATTCAGCACGCGGATTGCATTCTGGTATTCCACAAAGGCCGCTTGAGAGAACAGGGTGCGCACCAGGAACTGCTGGCACAACGCGGGATCTATTACCGGCTGTACCAGCTGCAATATAAGGAACAGGAATTACATTTGCCGGTCGACGTAAGTGCCGGACCAGAGCCTTCCCCACTGCAGGCTAATGACTGAGTACCATGAGTTCCTCGCGATAAAATCGGCCCCGCAACAGATTTGCGTTTTCCTGCTAGAACAACTACATAAGAAACAATTTCCTAAGACAAATTCCGTCGGCTGTTCATGAGCGCTACGCCCATTCTGCTGTCCGCCGGCGAGGCTTCGGGCGATATGTATGCGGCGCGCCTGGCGACAGCGCTCAAGCAGCGCGCAGATGTTGCGCTGTTTGGTATGGGTGGACCGCAAATGCGCGAGGCCGGCGTTGAAATTATCCTGGATTACTCGGAAGTGTCGGTGTTGGGAATTACGGAAGTGTTGCGAAAACTGCCGTCTCTGCGACAGGCGATGAGGCAGTTGGTTGACGAGGCGGAGCGGCGACGGCCGCCTCTGGCGATTCTCACAGATTTTCCGGGTTTTCATTTGCGGCTGGCACGCAAGCTTTCGCCGCTGGGCATTCGAAACATTTATTACATTTGCCCGCAATTTTGGGCGTGGCGGCCGTGGCGCGCGAATTTGGTGCGACGCAGATTCGCACAAGCCTTATGTATTTTCCCATTCGAGGAAAAATTTTATCGCGACGCGGGAGTGGCGGTGGAATTCATTGGCCATCCGCTGGTGGGCAATGTGAAGGTGGGCATGTCGCGCGCGGAATTTTGCTCCGCCAATGGGCTGAGTGTTGATAAGCCAATTGTCACCGTTCTGCCGGGTAGCCGTCGAGGAGAGATCGAGTATCACGCTGCAATTCTGGCCGAAGCGCTGAACGAAATTAGGCGTGCGATTCCCGAGCTGCAAGCGGTGGTTGCCGTAGCGCCCGGAGTGAATCGGCCGGATCTGGAGGCTTACTTCAGTCCGAGCAACGGGGTACATTTTGTAACAGGGGCCACATATGATGCATTGGCCGCTGCGGATTTAACGATCGTCTCCAGCGGGACCGCGACCGTTGAGGCGGCGTTGTTGGGAAAGCCGATGATCGTGATTTACAGGCTGTCGCCGCTGACCGCAAAGCTGGCCAAGCCGCTGGTGCGCACCAAATTTTTCAGCATGGTTAACCTGATCGCTGGGCGCGAGGTCGTTCCAGAGTTAATTCAAGATGATTTCACGCCCATCCGCGTCGCGCGCGAAGCCGTATCGCTATTGTCGGCATCCAAAGAGAGCCTTGAGAAAATGGCGGCCATGCAACTAGGTTTGGCAGAGGTAACACGGTTGTTAGGGCCGCCAGGAGCCGTTGAAAGAGCTGCAGATGCGATCGTCGGTCAATTACGGCGGGCGCAAAGCAACGCAAAGTGAGGGGTTTGGTATCCTATAGAAGTAGCCGTAGCTGCGGCGTGCAAGTGGGTGTGCCGATTCCAATGAAAAAATGTGAAAGGGGTCCGATGGCCCTTCGTAAGAAAGCTTTAAGGCCAATAGCGCGCTTGGGAGCGTTGACCCTGGTATTGTTCGCGGCTGGATCGTTGAGAGCGCAGAACCCGCGACCGGTAGCGTTTATTGCAGAAAATTATGATGTGTCGGCGACGCTGGACACCATTCGACAATCTCTTACCGCGACCGCTAAGGTTGATTTCAAAGCGCTGGAAGTTTCCGGGAATGTACGCGTGGAGTTGCACCCCAATCTGGAGGTGCAATCGGTAAAATCAGCTGACGGCAAGTTACTGAACTTTGAGCGGGACCGGCAGAACCCTTTATTCTTGATAGTGACGGTGCCATCGCCGGTGGGCGCGGGCGGCCACGTGTCGCTGACCTTCGCTTACACTGGATTGCTCGGCAACGAAGAAAACAGTCCGGTCCCGGGCGTTCGTGCCGCGGTGATCAATCATGATTTCGCTTACCTGCTTCTGCCCTCGCGGTGGTTTCCGCTGACGGATTATCCGGCGAACCGATATACCGGAACTTTTCGATTGAATGTGCCGGCGTCATTTGCTGTGGCGGGTACCGGCAAAGCTTTGGCTCCTACCACGACCGCTGGAAAAAATCCGATTGATGGCGACCGTATCGTTTATACCTTCGAATGCAAGAACGCGGCACCGAATGGCACCTTCGTCGCCGGGAATTTACAGCTTAATCCTCAACAAGCGGAGGGCGTGAGCGTGGTGGTATACGCGCCGCGTTCGGCATCGGGCAATGCGGCTGATTTTGCCGCGTCGGTGGCGCGCTCCATGACGGTTTTTTCCGACATGTTCGGAGCGCTACCCGATCCGGCCATGTCCGTAATTCAGATTCCCGACGGCACCTTGCGTGAATTTGCCGGGCCAGGCGTGTTGTTGCTGAGCCGGCGGGCGTGGGATCCCAAGTCGAATGACCGCACGATTGCGCGATTAGTGGCTTCGCAATGGTGGGGCAACGAAGTTCTGCCGGCTTCACCGAATGATGTGTGGATCAGCGATGGTCTGGCGCGCTATTCGGAAGCGCTCTATGCGGAACAGAATGCCGGGCGAGAAGCAGGGCTGAGGGCAGTTGATGAGTTTGCCGTCGGCGCGCTGATGTTTGAAGATGCCGCGCCAATTGCCCAAGCAGCGCGACTTGCGCCGTACTCGGCGGATTATCGTTCCGTGGTGATGAACAAAGGCGCGATGATTTTTCACATGGTGCGCGCGCAGATGGGTGACGTGGCGTTCAAATCGCTGCTGCACGATTTTTACACCAAGTACGAAGGGAAGAGCGCGCGTATCGAGGATTTTGCGGCCATGGCGCAACAACATGTGCAAACATCAGTCAAGAAGGGTGAAGCGCCTCCGGAACTTCGGGGATTTTTTACGCAGTGGCTGAATTCCACGGGCATTCCGGAATTTACCATCGATTACGTGGTCTACCGCACGCCCAAAGGCTTTCGCATTTCCGGCAAGATTAAACAGCCACTCGATACTTTCCGCATGCCAGTGGAATTGCGTATCGATACAGAAGGCAATCCGGAGTTGAAGACGATTGATGTGATTGGCTCGGAGTCGGATTTCACAGTAGAAACGTTTGGGCGGCCCAAACCGGGGGGAATTCGTGTTGATCCCAACAACCTGATTCTCAAGGCCAGCACAAACTTGCGCGCGAGGGCGGCAGTGGCGCGTGGCGAAGAATTGGCGGAGCAAGGCCGCTATTACGATGCGGTCGTGCAGTACCAGCGCGCTTTGGCTATCCAACCGAATCGCCCGCTAGCGAATTTCCGGATGGGCGAAGCGTTTTTTTACCAGAAGAATTATCAGGCCTCGGCCAATGCGTTTCGCGAGGCATTGCAGACTGTGCCGGAACCTTCCGAGAAGTGGACGGAGGTCTGGAGCCACATTTATCTAGGAAAGATTTTTGATTTGCTGGCGCAGCGGGAACGCGCGGTCAACGAGTACAGCAAGGCGAGACAGACCAATGACAATACGGGCGGGGCGCAACAGGTCGCCGAGGGATTTTTGAAGAAGGCATACACCGAGGGTGAGAAAACGGCTGTAGCTCCTGGCGCGGGAGGCACCGCGACTCCTTCAGCGCCAGCGGCGATGCCACCGCCGTCTGAAGGCAACCGACCAGTTTTGAAAAAGCGCACGGACCCAGCGCAATTTTTGCCCTGATTACTGCAATAAAGCAGCCTCGCTTTTCGATTTAAGCTGATAAAAACCCTTTGATTCTTGGACCTTCCTGCGCCTCGCCTTGACTTGCCGCGCGACGCGTCGCAAACTTTGGGCCTATGGCTCATATCTATATGCATTTTGATTTTGGCGCGGACGAGGAAAAAGCGCAGGAAGCCCGTCACAAGCTCGATGTTTGGAAGCAGGCGTTTCGCCTGGATAAAAAACTTCAATACAAATTGGATCGTCCGGAAGAAGCAGACGAGGAAGAAGATTCCGCGAGTGACGCCGCGGCAGCTGGCGAAAAACACGCCGAAAAGGCCAAATCCAAATCTAAATCCAAACACGGCAAGAAAGCAGAGCGGGCCGAGAGCGGCTCAGAAGGCAACGGAAGCGGCAATGTATCTCTGCTGGTGCGGTTGTATTTCTCCAGCCACGAAAAATTATCCGAGCAACGCTGGCTGGATCGCATCCCTACGGAAGAACCGTTCAAAAGCGCTTCTCCCAAAGTGCTTCGTAAGGGCGAGGCGGGCTTCGAGGAAGCATTAAAGCAATTCAGCGACCTGGACTAAAACTGCCCTGCGGTGAATCGCGCTCAAGAACCTTAGCAATTCGTCTATGGGACACTTTTTCACATCGGATATGAAACGGAAAATTCCGCTATAATTAAGGGTCCGCAGGAGACAGCTTCCATCCCTTCGCGAGGTCGGCACGAATGGCGTCACAGACGCGCATCAAAGTTGCCAAGCTTGACTCCCCAAAAATGCATGGCCTGGATCGCGATACCCTCGTTCGTCTGTACCGCACTATGTACCTTTCGCGGAAACTGGATGACCGCGAGATTCAGCTAAAGCGCCAAAACAAAATTTATTTCCAGATCTCCAGCGCGGGCCACGAAGCGGTAACCGCCGCAGCGGGGCTGCTTTTGCGGCCCGGGGTTGACTGGATCTATCCTTACTATCGCGACCGAGCGCTTTGCCTGATGCTCGGCGTCACTCCGCTCGAAACTTTGCTGCAGGCTGTTGGCGCTAAGGACGATCCCAGTTCCGGCGGGCGTCAGATGCCTTCTCATTGGGGCCACCCGGAATGGAATATCGTCAGCCGCTCGTCCTGCACGGGTACGCAATTTGTCCAGGCCGTCGGCGCCGCGGAAGCCACCCTTTATTATCAGCAACGGCCCAAAGCTCTCGCGAAAGCTAAAAAAGCTCCCCTCGGCCAATATGTGAGTTATGAAGACAACGAAATTGTGTATGTGTCTTCCGGTGATGGCGCCACCAGCGAGGGAGAATTCTGGGAGTCGCTGAACACGGCGTGTATCAAAAAGCTGCCGATGTTTTATCTGATCGAAGACAACGGTTACGCCATATCCGTTCCGGTGGAAGTGCAAACCGCTGGCGGCAGCATTTCTAAGTTGGCGGGTAGTTTTCCGGGGCTTCACGTCGCGGAATGCGATGGCACCGATCCGCTAGAGAGTTATGCTGCGTGTAAGGAAGCAATCCAATACTGCCGTGAACGGCGCGGCCCCGCCTTGGTGCACGCGCAAGTTACGCGGCCATATTCGCACTCTCTGTCTGACGACGAAAAGCTGTACAAATCCGCTGAGGAGCGCGAGAGAGAAGCGCACCGGGATCCGCTTTCAAAATTTTCTCTTCTTCTGGTTCGCGAAGGACTGCTGGATCAAAAGCAAATTGAGGATTTGGAAGCGCAAGTCGACAATGAAGTCCGGGAAGCCGCGGATCAGGCTTTAGCCGCTGCGGCACCCTCCGTCGACTCGATTCAGGTAAATGTTTACTCCCCGGACGTTGACCCCACTTCCTCCGCTTTAGAGGCAGAGCCGCAATTTCACGGCGCGCCAAAAACCATGGTGGAGATGGTTGCGGCCACGCTGTCCGATGAAATGATGCGTGACGAGCGTATTACCGTGTTCGGCGAAGACGTTGCCGACGCTAGCCGCGAAGAAAATCTAAAAAGTGTCAAAGGCAAGGGCGGCGTTTTCAAAGCGACCGCCGGGCTGCAGCGCAAATTTGGCGCTGACCGCGTTTTCAATTCGCCGCTGGCGGAAGCCAGCATTGTCGGCCGCGCGATCGGCATGGCCACCCGAGGATTGAAGCCTGTCGCGGAGATACAGTTTTTTGATTACATCTGGCCGGCGATGATGCAGATTCGCGATGAATTGTGCGTGACGCGCTGGCGTTCGAATGGAGCGTTTAAATGTCCCGCGGTGATTCGCGTGGCTATCGGCGGCTATTTGACTGGCGGCGCGGTGTATCACAGCCAGAGCGGCGAATCGATTTTTACGCACTGCCCGGGCCTGCGAGTGGTGATGCCCTCGACTGCGCTCGATGTAGCTGGATTATTACGAACCGCGATTCGCTGCGACGACCCAGTCATGTTTCTCGAGCACAAACACCTATATCGCCAGCCCTACAATCGTTCTGAATATCCGGGACCGGATTACACCGTGCCCTTCGGTAAAGCCCGCGTGGTTACCGAAGGCTCGGACATCAGCATCATCACTTACGGAGCCTTGGTCCATCGCGCGGAAGTAGCGGCGGCGCAGCTCGGGCGCGAGGGTACCTCCGTTGAAATCATCGACCTGCGTTCGCTTTCTCCCTACGACTGGGAAGCTATCGCGGCGACGGTGCGGAAAAATCATCGCGTCATCGTGGCCTACGAAGACATGCTCAGTTGGGGCTATGGCGCGGAGATTGCCGCACGCATTGCCGATGAACTATTTGAGGAGCTTGACGCACCGGTGCGCCGAGTCGCAGCCATGGACACCTTCTGCGCCTACCAGCCCAATTTGGAGGATGTGATTCTCCCTCAGACTTCCCACCTGAGCAATGCTGTGAAACAACTCCTGGAATATTAAAACTTAGATAAAACTATAAGGCTTCGTCCCGTTGGATAAATCCCTTTTGCAAATTTACGGGAGGGGCCGATTCCGCCCCGGATGGCGAACTTGGAACTTTTTGCCCTGTTTTGACGTATTATGCTTTGAGAATGACCTGTGGAGGGTCTCCATGATTTGCCCAAATTGCCAGAAAGAAATCGCCGATCACTCCAATTTTTGCTACAACTGCGGCGCCCGTTTGATTGCGGGAGCGCCTGCCCCGCCAGCGTACGCGGCACCTGCTGCGAAGCGCTTGACGCGTTCCACCGCCAACAAGAAAATCGCCGGAGTCTGCGGCGGCCTGGCCGAATACTTTGATCTCGATCCGACGCTGGTTCGCATAGTGTGGCTGCTCCTGGTGCTGTTTGCAGGCACTGGCGTTCTGGCTTATTTGATCCTGTGGATCGCGCTCCCGCCTGCACCCGCGCGCATCGCAGCAAACTCGGTTACCGTGACGCCGTAACGAAGCGGATGGTATGGGAGCAGGGAGGCTGATACCAGCTTGTAAAGCGCCCCGTGTTGAAGGCTACGCTTTGCCCTTAGGTTTTCCGGGACGCGGCGGCCGAGCGCCTGATTCGTACAATGCGTAGTCGACCGAGGCTCGCCCGGCTCCGACCGTTGCCAGTGCAAAGCATGTAGCGGCCAGCACCAAGGGAAATTCGTAGTTGTGCACCGCCATATATCCTCCCGCGCTGTGCACTTTCCAGATCGCGACCGCCATTTCAATGGCCAGCAGCAGTGCGGCGATGCGCGTCAAAAACCCTAAAATAATCAGCGCGCCTCCAAAGACCTCAAACACGCCTGCAATGGTGACGAAATAACCAGGTAGCCCGTGTTGTACAAACAAACCCTGCATGGCGTTGGGATGAGTGAGTTTTGGATAGCCGTGCCAAATAAAAATGATGCCAAGCACCACGCGCAACAGAAGCAATGCAACGGGCTGTAAAGCATTTAATCTGGTCATAAATTGGGCATCCTGAACTCCCGCGTGCGATCACAACGATGCGGCATTTTAGCAGAAACCAAATCAAGCCATGCGAGCAGCGGATTGGAGTAAAACCCATCTCCCTACATTCAGGTACAATCTTTATAGAGATTGACGGGCTTTATAGAGATTGACGGGCGACGATCGTAGTTTTTGGGGATAGGCCTCCACCTAGAACCACAACATTTGACCCTCGTTGGCACTCATCCAACTTATGACTTGTTTTCTTGCAGAAGGGTTTTGTAAGCAATCCGCAGCAGACAATAAGGCTACCTCATGAAGCGCAAGCTGCTGATCGCCATTCCTCTGCTGTGCGCCGTTGCGGTGGCTGCGTGGATTTACAGGCCCAAACACGAAGTGCTTGGGGAGGGGTACATCGGCGAGCGCACCATCACATTATGGAGCGGTGTCGCCCAGGTCCGGGAACCGCTGGACGCGCTGCATTATGGCGATCACGTGGAAATCGTGGCGCGCCACAATGACAACGTAAAGGTGCGCACCACCAGCGGTGAAGTTGGTTGGATCGATGCGCGATCGCTGATGGAAACGGCGTTGTGGCAGCGCAGCGCGAAACTTATGGGCGAAGCGCAAGAGTTGCCGGTGCAGGCTCGCGGTCGAACCAAGGTGGCCACCAATCTGCGAGTGCTGCCAGGCCGTACACAACCTCGCCTGTATCAATTCGGAAGAGGCATTCCAGTGGAAATTGTCGGACGCGCTGTCGCGGACATCCCGATAGCGTCGGAAGAAAAAGAATCTGCCGGCGACGCTGGAGACTCAAAGAAAGAACAGTCAAAGAAAGAAGATTCAAAAAAAGAAGAGTGGCTTTTCGTCCGAGGGCTGGCTACCCTGCCGCCCAGTGAAGCCAATCCTCGCACACCGGATACTTCCACCACCACGCAGCCGGGCGATAGAACTTCGCCAATCGCCGGTTGGATCATCGGCCGATTCGTGGAGATGGATCTGCCTGACACCGTGAAAACCGGGACTTCTTCCGCTAACGTCCGGCCCGTGGCATGGTTTGAACTAAACAAGGTTAGTGACATCTCGGGAGCGAAGCCTCAGTACCTGGTCGCGGGAACTCGTGGTCCAGACTCGCAACCTTGCGATTTCACCAATATTCGCGTTTATAACTGGAATCCCAAGAAGAGCCGTTACGAAACGGCGTATATAGAAAATAATCTTTGCGGACAAATGCCCATCCGGATCGGAACTGGGCCAAAAGGCGAGCCTGAATTTCGGTTTCGCAGCAAGGACGCGAATCCATCAGGTGATACCTCGCAAACCGGTAGCGATGATGAGCGCGTTTATCGCTTGATACAGACAGTCGTGCGGCGGATACGCGAGGATGGCTCCATCGCCCTGCCAAAAACAAAATCAAAAGTCGCGGGTAAGGCTAACAATTCAGCAAAGCCCAAGAAAAAGTCACGAGCAGCTCAATGACACTACATATCAATGAGGCGGAAGTTCGTTCAGTGCTGACGATGGCGATGGCCTTGGAAGCCGTGGAAGAGAGCTTACGCAAACAAGCTCGCGGTGAAGTAGTTGTTCAGCCACGCCGCCGCTTCGAATTGCCCAAAGGTTTTTATCATTACATGGCGGCGGCCGACTATGCCGGCGGATTTGTGGCCGAAAAGCAGTACACCTACGTGGCCGGCAAGATTCGCTTCCTCGTTCTGCTCTACGAAATGGCTACCGGCGATCTTGTGGCGCAAATTGAAGCGGATTACATGGGCCAGTTGCGAACTGGCGCTGCCTCTGGCGTGGCGACTAAATTCATGGCGCGTCGCGATGCTCGAATCGCAGCAATCATCGGAACGGGCGGGCAGGCCAAGACCCAACTCGAAGCGATTGCCGGCGTTCGAAAGCTGGAGATGGCGCGCGTCTACGGCCGCGATGTTTCTCGCCGCGAGAAATTTTGTACGGAGATGGCCGAACGTCTCAGAATCCCTGTCTACGCGGCAGGGTCCGCGGCGCAAGCCATCGAAGGCGTGGACATCATATGCACCGCCACGACGGCATCGCACCCGGTTGTGACCGGCCAGGACATTGCCGCAGGCATGCACATTAACGCCATCGGCGTAAATCATGCCCACAAACAAGAACTGGACGAAGCCGCAGTGGAACGCGCGCACATCATCGCCGTGGATTCCATCGAGCAATCTCGCCAGGAGGCGGGAGATTTAATAATGGTTTTTGGCCAGGACGAATCGAAATGGTCATCCGTCAAAACACTGGCTGAGATTGTGGACGGCAAAATTTCCGGACGTTCGAATGACACCGCTGTCACGCTTTTCAAATCCAACGGAATCGCTTCCTGGGACCTGGCCGTTGCCGTACGGGTATGGGCGTTGGCGCGTGAAAACGGCT
The DNA here is from genome assembly GCA_030838075.1 of Acidobacteriaceae bacterium. Lineage (GTDB taxonomy): Bacteria > Acidobacteriota > Terriglobia > Acidiferrales > UBA7541 > Acidiferrum. Next base: position 20,872 of record JAUTXJ010000035.1, on the reverse strand, counting down.
TGGGCCGAAAGCTACCTCTCTGGACTAGTATGTAAACCGCTACATGGAACACCGGAGTTGCAAAAACGCCGTTGCCCTTGCGGAATTACCCCTCCACCCGTTGACACTTCGCACCCGCCTGAGAAACACTGGGACCAGTTTTAAGGGGAAATCCGCGCCGCAGGGCCCCCAGTGCAGTAAACTGGTCTTCTAACTTAACTATGCGTAATCAACAACCGTAGCCAGGATGCGAACACTTCCAGATTATTTAAGAAAAGGCATGAAGCTCGTTATCGTGGGGTGCAATCCCAGCGAGTCTTCTGTGCGCGTCGGCCACTACTATGCTGGCCGCGTGAATCAGTTCTGGCCGGTGCTCTATAAAGGCGGAGTGGTTCCTGAGCCATTTGATTATCACGATGACAAGCGCGTCATCGAATTTGGAATCGGCTTGACGGACCTCGTGAAGCGGCCCACAAAAACACCCGCGGAGTTGACGCGTGAAGACTTTGCGGAAGGGCGCATCGTATTGTCGCAGCGGCTTGGGGAGTACACTCCGCACGTGATCGCCTTCAACGGCAAACTGGCCTTCGAACAATTTGCGCAACGTAAATGCAAGTTTGGGCTTCAGAAGGATCTGCTGTACGGCGCGCGAGTTTATGTTCTGCCCGACACGAATACTCAGGATCCGCAAGGAAACAGCGAGCGCGTGCGCCATTTTAGGAAGCTCGCGCAGCTGGTCTCGCGCACCGAGACGGAACGAGCTACAAAGGGAAACTAGGATCGTAAATATGAGCGAAGCCACGCAACCCGCGCCATCGCAGCAGCCTTCACAACCGCAAACATCTGAAACGCAAAATCAATTAATCCTGGAGTCCAAGAAGGACGGCATTGCCACACTTACCTTAAACCGCCCTGAAAAGCTGAATGCCATTAACAAAGACCTTGCTGTCGCTTTCAACGAAAGCCTTGGCCGCTTGACCACGGATAAATCCATCTACGTGGTGATTATCACTGGGGCTGGCCGCGCTTTTTGCTCTGGCGGCGATCTGGGTGTCATCGCTGAAGGTCGAAAGCATAACGACACGACCGAGCTGGAGCCGCTTTTGCGCGCCGGGATGCATGCGGTGCTTAAGATTCGCAGTATGGCGCAACCGGTGATCGCCATGGTAAACGGCGCCGCCGCCGGCGCGGGCATGAATATTGCTTTGGCTGCCGACCTCCGAGTGGCATCGGAGAACGCCACCTTTGGCCAGAACTTCATCAAGGTTGGATTGTTCCCAGATTACGGCGGAACTTATTTTCTTCCGCAGCTGGTTGGATATTCCAAAGCTGCGGAGATGTTTTACACCGGGGAAATGATCGACGCGCGAACCGCGTTGGATTTGAGAATCGTGAATCGGGTTGTTGCCGACGCACAACTGGAAGCGGAAACCATGAAGTTGGCGCGCCAAATCGCGGACGCTCCCTCGGTCTCAATTCGCGCCATGAAGACTGTATTATTTGGCAATCGCAAATTAGAACTTGAGAAAGCCCTGGACGACGAAGTGGAGCAGCAGTTGAAATGTTTCAAGTCGCCGGATTGCCGTGAAGGCATTAACGCTTTTCTGGAAAAGCGAAAACCACAATTTCATACCAAGTGAAGCGATCGCTCGCTTCTTGAACAAACTTTTTATAAGAGGGGATAACCGGGCCTTGGACGAAATACAAATATCTCCAGTTGAGGTGAAGAGCCGCATGGATCGCGGCGAAAAACTCGTGCTCGTCGATGTGCGCGAGCCGTGGGAATACGAATTGTGCCGTATTGAAGGGGCGAAACTGGTGCCGCTGGGCTCTCTGGCTGCAAACGTGGGCGGCCTCCTCGGCGTTGACGAAGTAATCTGTTATTGCCACCATGGCATGCGCAGCCTGGATGCCGCGGCTTGGCTGCGATTTCAAGGTATTGAAAAGGCCAAGTCGTTATCGGGTGGGATTGAACGATGGTCCACCGATGTGGACCCCCACGTACCTCGCTACTGAAACAGTATCCTGAGCTAAAATTACAGACACGCGGTTAGCTAATTCCCTTTTGGAGTTTTCATGCCTAAAGCTAAAATTAAGTTTCTTCAGAAACCCACCTGTACTACCTGCAGAAAAGCGAAAGCCTACCTGGAGAAACTGGGTGCAGAACTGGAGTTACGCAGTCTCGACAAGCAAAAACTCAGCAAGACTGAATTGGACGAACTGATCGGCGAACACGACCACAAACAATTCTTAAGCTCCCGCAACGAGCTGTATCGCACACGAAATATGAAAGACCATCCGCCTACACGTGCGGAGGCCATCCAATTAATGTCGCAAGAACCCAATCTTATCCGCAGGCCGGTGGTGATGCGCGGCAAACGCCTTGTTCTGGGCTACGACGAAGACGCTTACAAACAGCTCGTGAAATAACGGTTGGCGCGCGTCATGAATCCAGACATTAAAACTATCGCGGTGATTGGTGCCGGCACCATGGGCAGAGGCATTGCCTACGCTGCTGCCTTTGGCGGCTACACCACCGTGCTGGAAGATATTTCCCCGCAAATGTTGGAGGAAAGCACGCGCTGGATTACGAAATCTTTCGACGAGGGAGTGGCCCGCGGCAAAGTAGACGCTAAAATTCGCAATCGCGCATCATCGTTGATTACGACTGCCAGCTCGGTGCAGGATGCCATTCGCGACGCGGAACTAATTATTGAAGCCGTGCCCGAAGAAATGGAAATGAAGATGGAGCTATTCACCATCTTCGATAAATTCGCCAAGCCACATGCGATCTTTGCCAGCAACACTTCATCGCTGTCCATCAGCGATATGAGCGACCTGACTGTTTGTCGCGAACGCTGTATTGGCATGCACTTCTTTAATCCCGTCCCGAAGATGAAGTTGATCGAACTAGTGAAAACCCCTTTCACTTCCCAGAACACTGTTGATGCCTGCATTAAAGTTGGCCACCGCATGGGCAAAGAAGTAGTACTGGTGCAGGAATCTCCGGGTTTCATCACTACACGCGTGAACGCGCTCATTGGCAATGAAGCGTTTGCCATGCTGGAGGCCGGCATCGCTTCGGCCGAAGATATTGATAAGGCGCTGAAACTGGGATTGAATCATCCCATGGGACCATTTGAACTTGTGGACCTTGTAGGGTTGGATGTCCGTTTGAATATTCTTGAATATCTCCACCAAACATTGGGAGAGAAATATCGACCCAACCGGTTGCTGAAGGAATATGTACAGGAAGGCCGACTCGGGCGAAAGTCCGGTCGGGGCGTCTACGACTATTCAGAGGGAGAGACCGCCAGCAGAAAAACTTAGTCCGCGAACTGGCCGAGCTGAGTTTTGCCTTTGCGGCATCCATTATATGAATCCACGCGAGATTTTTGTCCAGCTACGTTACCGCTTTCACTGTTGAACGGAATCGGCGATCCGGTTCAACAATGCGTGACGAAAATGACTTTGGCATTTTGTGGAAAGTGTTAGACTGGACAAAATCTTACGGCGATGGAGTTCGCCATCACCGTTCCGGATAAACTTTTCTGGATCTGATGACTCCTGGCTGCCAGGCGGCGCCGGGAGTTTTTTGTTTTTAGTGGTCTACTTCATGCGTTGAATTATTTGACGTCGCGGATTGGAGCGCACTTGAAGATTTTGTTGATCGCTATATTTGGAGCTATCGGCACGCTGGCCCGTTATGGCTTGCAGGGAGTGGTGCAGGTCCGAACTGGCGGAACCTTTCCATACGGCACGTTACTCGTGAACCTGACCGGCTGCTTTTTTCTGGGCTTGATTGCGCAGTTCACCATGAACCGCATGGTTATTTCTCCGGACTGGCGTGTAGCGATCGCGGTGGGATTTTTTGGCGGCTACACAACTTTCTCGAGCTTTGGATGGGAAACCGCGAAAATGATGGAAGACGGCGAATGGCTGCGCGCCTCGACCTACGTAGCCGCGAGCGTGGTCGCTGGATTGTTTCTGTCAGTGGCGGGCATTCGGCTGGCTAACAAATTCTAGCGACTCGGAGAGATAGCCATGACCCACGAAAAGTTTGAAGGCGACCGAGTGCTGATGCGCATTCACGTCGGCGAGTCCGATAAATGGCACGGCAAATCGCTGCACGAGGCTATCGTGGAAATGTTACGCAAAGAGGGCTTTTCGGGTGCAACGGTCCTGCGCGGCGTAGGGGGATTCGGCGGCTCCAGCGTATATCACACCGATAAGTTGCTGCGAATGTCTCAGGATCTTCCGATTATTCTTGAGGTCATCGATACCAACGAACGCATCGAGCAAATTCTGCCGCGTCTGGATGAAATGGTGGATGGCGGACTGATTACCCTTGAAAAAGTTCGCGTCATTCTTTACCGGGCTGCCAAGCGATGAACGGTAAGTTTGTTTATCTTCGGATGAAAACCAGCGATTGCCTGCCATAATTTCAGGATGCCTGAACAACAAAAAACAAGATCGTGGCTGAATCGCACCGTTCTGGGTGTCGGTCTAACCAGCCTTTTTAGCGATTGGAGTCATGAGACCGCGACTGCAGTGCTGCCGGCGTTTCTTGCGGCGATCGGCGCCGGGCCAGCGTGGCTCGGAGCAATCGAAGGTATCTCCGATGGATTGTCCAGCTTTGCAAAATTGGCGTCCGGGCATTTCACCGATCGATTGAAACATCGCAAGCCTCTCGCAGTGGCCGGTTACGCATTTACAGCGTTGGCGACTGCCTCGTTTGCATTCGCAACGCATGCCTATCACGTTTTGCTTGGTCGCACCGCCGCGTGGCTCGGTCGCGGCATCCGCTCGCCAGCAAAAAAAGCGTTATTGGCCGCCGATACTCCGCCGGGCGCTTATGGACGCGCCTTCGGTTTGGAACGATTGATGGACACGGTGGGAGCAATCGTCGGGCCCCTGACCGCGTTATGGCTGCTGGAGGTTACCGGACATTCCTATCGCAAAGTATTTTTGTGGACGCTATTGCCGGGCTTATTGGCAGCCGTTCTGTTTTGGTTGCTGGTGCGAGAAAAGCCGATTGCCGCCAAGCCCAAACAATCATTTTTTGGCGGAATACGCGCCTTGCCAGTTCCCTTTCGCAGATTACTTTTTGGCGTGGGCATTTTCGGCGCGGGCGATTTTTCGCATACCCTGCTGATTCTGTACGCGTCACGCATGCTTTCGCCGGTACACGGCCCCACGCGCGCCGCGAGCCTCGCGGTCGGCCTCTATACTCTTCACAATGTGTTTTACGCGGGTTCGGCGTACGTCAGCGGGTGGCTAAGCGATCATGTCCGCCAACGCAAAGTCGTACTCGCCGCGGGATACGGACTCGCTGTGGTGACTGCCGTCTTGTTATGCCTGGCCCCCCAATCACTCTGGCTACTTGCGCTGATTTTTATTTTGGCTGGCCTGTACATCGGCACGGAAGAAGCTTTGGAGGATTCGCTGGCGGCCGAGCTTGTGCCCAAGGAGCAGCACGGAATGGCCTTTGGCACTTTGGCGGCTGTAAATGCCGGCGGGGATTTTATCTCGAGTGTGGTTATCGGTTTTCTCTGGAGTGCGGTAAACGTACAAACTGCTTTTGCTGTTTCCGCGATCCTCTTCTCAATCGGCGCGATCCTGATTCTTCGGTTGCGTACCTCCTGATTTGCTGTTGCACGGCGTAGCACACCGTGCTAGCTTTGGCGAACAAAAGGCGAACCACTTCGGAGGCCGAATTATGCCCGAATCTCTAGCCGTACGCACCGCAACGGACACCTCATCGATTACACGTGTGCGCGAGGTGCTGGACGGCTTTGCTTTGCGCGACCGCGAAGGCGAAATTTTGACCGCCGTGCGGCATTTCCCAGCGCGAACCGCGCAGTGGGCGCCATTCCCCGCTTGGGTTCACCCTGATTTGCTCGCAGCCTATAAAGCCAAGGGCATCGATAGGCTCTACAGCCATCAAGCCGCGGCTGCAGAGGCGGCCCATGAGGAAAAAAACATTGTCATCGTTACACCCACGGCTTCGGGAAAAACGCTGTGTTACAACCTGCCGGTTATAAACGCCATTCTGGAGAATTCCGACACCCGCGCAATTTATTTGTTTCCCACCAAAGCCCTGGCACAGGATCAATTAGCCGAAGTTCATGATTTGAATCAACGCCTCGACAACCGGTTTGGTGTCTTCACTTACGACGGCGACACACCCAGCGACGCGCGCAAAGCGATACGCGAAAAGAGCCATATCGTACTGACCAATCCGGACATGCTGCACACCGGGATTCTCCCTCATCACACCCGGTGGACGCGGCTTTTTGAAAATTTGAAATATATCGTGCTGGATGAGCTGCACACCTACCGCGGGGTATTTGGCAGCCATCTCTGCAATGTGCTGCGACGCTTACGGCGCATTGCAAATTTCTATGGCTGCCAGCCGCAATTTATTTGCTGCTCAGCGACCATTGCCAATCCGGGGGAGCTTGCCGGCAAGCTTCTTGAAACCGACGTAGAAGTTTTAAATACCAACGGCGCGCCAGCCGCGGAAAAAACTTTTGTGTTTTATAACCCTCCGGTGGTGAATCGGGCTCTGGGGATTCGGCGAAGCTACATCAACGAAGCCTGCCGTGTTTCGCAGGAATTTCTGAAACGCGATTTGCAGACCATGGTTTTTGCTAATTCGCGTTTGCATACGGAATTGATGCTGACGTATTTGCAGCAAGCCAATCCACAGCAACCCGGTAGGGCCGCGACCATTCGCGGATATCGCGGCGGCTATCTGCCTAACGAGCGCCGGGATATCGAACGCGGGCTGCGCGACGGGCAAATTCGAGGCGTGGTTTCTACCAGCGCCTTGGAGCTGGGGATCGACGTGGGATCGTTGGATACCGTGGTCATGGCCGGCTATCCGGGAACGATTGCGGCGACGTGGCAGCGCGCGGGTCGAGCGGGCCGCCGGAGCGGCAGTTCGTGCGCCGTGTTAGTTGCCTCCTCAGCGCCGTTAGACCAATTCATTGTGCGGAATCCCGATTATTTCTTCGGGAATACTCCCGAACACGCGTTTATCCAACCGGACAATCTGGAAATTCTCATCAATCATTTGAAATGTGCGGCGTTCGAATTGCCGATTGGCCCCGAGGAACGCTTTGGCGATGCAGATGTTCAGGACCTTTGTGCGCGGCTGGCCGAAGCAGGCTTTTTACATCGCGCGGGCGAAAACTATCACTGGACCCAGGAAGCCTATCCCGCTGACACGGTGAGCTTGCGCTCGGTGACCAGCGATAATTTCGTGATTATCGACATTACCGGCTCTCCAACGGTGATTGGCGAAGTTGATTTTTCGAGCGCGCTCACTACTGTCCACGAAAAAGCGATTTATATCCACGGCGGGCAGCAATATCACGTGGAGTATCTGGACTTCAAAGAGCGCAAGGCCTACGTCAAGCGCGTTGATGTGGATTATTACACGGACGCGATTCGCTACACGCAGGTGCGCATCCTGGAGTGCGCCGCGGAAACGCGGGCAAGTGATTCCCTTCCTAAAATTCCGGCGCTACGTTCTTTCGGCGACGTGCTGGTGCGCTCGCAGGTGATTGGGTTCAAGAAGCTCAAGTTTTTTACCAACGAAAATATTGGCGCTGGGAATCTAGAATTACCTGAAAACGAGATGCACACTACGTCCTATTGGATTACGCTCGAGCGCCCGCTGCTGGAGTCGCTGCCATTTACGATTAGCGAGCGGCAGAGCGGGATGTTTGGATTGCTGCACGCGCTAGCTTCGGTTGCGACACTGCTCTTGATGTGCGACCGGCGCGACCTGGGCACCGCCATCGGGGAAAAACCGCCATATCCCAATGATCAAGAAGTGGCCGTGGAGGCAGTCCAACTGCGCGATCGGATTTCTCCGAATGCCAAGGAATTCTTTGAGCCCAATTTGTATTTGTTCGACGCGTATCCAGGGGGAATTGGATTTTCCGAGCCGCTCTACCGCGCGCATGACATTCTCATGCGGCGGACGCGACAGTTGATCGTCGCGTGTGCATGCGCTCAGGGCTGTCCTTCGTGTGTCGGCCCTGCGGGAGATCTCGCTCCGCGAGCAAAGGAAGCTGCGCTGGCTATTTTAGACCGGCTTTGCAATTCGAACGGTGAGGCCCGGTAGATGGCCACCCTCGATCATAAATTCTCGCGCCTGGCGGCATTAAAGCCTGCGCGTCCTCCGGCGGTGCGCTTCACAACACTACGCGAGCCGTGCGAAGAAGATACTATGGCGCGACTCCTTGGTGCCGGTGTGTCCACCAACCGTTTCGGCGAGCATCTTGCCGTGCGAAACTGGTTTTCCACGCCGGAATTTGTTGCTCCTCACTCCACCTCTTTACAGCTTCTTTCCCAACAACGCGACGACGTTGTTTCGCGTCGTACTCGCGCCGCCCTAGAAAATCCTGAAAAGTGGCTTTTTCTGGACACCGAGACCACCGGACTCGCTGGTGGCACCGGAACTTACGCCTTCTTGATTGGCCTCGCTTGGTGGGATGCCGGAGGTCTGCAGGTCGAGCAATTATTCATGCGCGATTTCGCCGAGGAGCATTCGGTGTTATGCGAGCTTGCCGCGCGGCTGGCTGAGCGGCCGGTATTGGTGACCTTCAACGGAAAGACGTTCGATTGGCCCCTTCTGGAAAATCGCTTCCGGATGACTCGTTCGATTGCCGTGCCCAGCCTGGCGGCTCATCTGGATTTGCTTCACCCTGCGCGCGCGCTTTGGAAATTTCGCCTCGGATCGGTCCGCCTCACCGATCTGGAGCGCGAAGTTTTGAATCCCACGCTGCTTGGATGGCGCAGAGACGGTGACGTGTCCTCGAAATTTATCCCGCAGTTTTATTTCGATTACCTTCGCGGCGGGCCGCCCGAACCGCTGCTTGGGGTTGCGCGCCACAATCAAATGGATCTTCGAGGATTGGCGGCGCTGTTTGGAAAAATTAATGCGCTGCTGGCCGAGGGGATTAGCCCTGACGAGCAGATGCACGGCCTGGATCTTTTTGGCCTGTCAAAGTTTCTGCATCGCCGCGGCGATAAAGGCCGCGCGCAAGTAGCCTGCGCTCAAGCCGTCGACCTGGGTCTGCCGGTGGAGTTTCATTCCCGGGCTCAATATGACCTGGCGCTAATGGCCAAACGAAAGGGCGAGCATCAACGCGCCGCGGAAATTTGGCATGAAATTCTGGCCTATTCCGGAGATGCCATTCACGCCTGCGAGCAGCTGGCAATTCACTATGAACTGCGCGTCAAGAATTATGAGCGCGCGCTGGAGTTTGCCCACCGCGCTCGCAGGCTATTGCATACGCAGGCTAACCGCGCCAACTTTTTTGCACAGCGTGGAATTGCTCGGCGCGAAGATTTGTCGCTGAATCGAATCAAGCGTCTGGAAGGACGGTTATCAAAGCGCACCGGCAAGCTACTGTCGCTGGGCGAAACCAGAGCCACCAGCACGGTCTAACTCGCAATTCGGAAGGCTGGTTACGGTTATGCCACCAGGCTTGGCGGGATCGAGCGGAGGTTCCGGTGAAGCGGGCCAGCCAATCGCTTTCGTGACGCCGTCAAGTACCACGCGAGTGGTTCCTTCGACGCTCAGGCATTCGGCCTCAAGGCATCGGAGATAAACGCCACCTTCGATCGAATCGAAGGAAAAGAAGTTCGGCCGCCGGAAGAGCTTCGAGCGCTCATCGTATTTCTTCTCCAGAGCTTCGGAATATTGGCCGAAAAAACGTACCGCTTCGGCGGCGTTGTTGAGACGCAGCAGACTTACGAGGACCAACCGCTTGGTACGTTTGTGTTCGTAAACCACATAACGATCCCCGTCCCACGCCGCGGCAAGAGCTTTAGCGCGGTTCTCGCCAAGAAATTGTTTCAACACTTCTTTCCAGCCGAACTCACCCATGATGTTTTCTTCGAGCATCGTCCAATCCGGCCCTAACAACTTGCCGACATCCGGCAAATGCTCGGTTGCAGGCGTTTTCCCGGCACGATAAAGGGCGGGGTGCATAACCTGCTGCGTGGAAATGGGCGGCTTGGAAAAAACTTCGGGAAGGTCCTTCCAACCGCTGTTTTTCAACAGATCGGCGGAAAATGTCAGACCCGCGAAATAGGGAAAAACCAACGCGTCCTTCAAAAAGGGAGGCGCCTTTTTCAAGCCCGGCGTGCTGCCCATATCACCGACGAGCATACCGGGATCGATGTCAGGTAAGTCCTTGAGCGATCGGCCGCTTTCGTTCAACAAATAATCGATCATAGCCGCCATGGCGCTGCCTTCGAGGACCGCCTCTCTGGCAAGTTCGCCGTCATCGTTGGGGCGGGCTGCCTTTGCCCACGTTTCAATCTGAAAATGTTGATCCTCTAGGGCATGGGTCAACTCATGAGCCATCACCATTTTTTGATCCGCCAGGGGAATCCAGTCAGCGATGTAAAATTCGTGCGCCTTGGGATCGTAAAGGCCGGCGATCTGCTCGGTCAGAAGCTCAATCATGAACGAATCGATATCGAAACCCTTAGGCAGCAGGCCAAATGCTTCCGCGCTGCGAGCGGACGCGTAACGCTCGGCCGGTTGTTTGTCCTCATTCATTTCGTTTATGACGTAAGCGCGAATTTCTTCCCGGGAACGAAGAGTCTTTTTAACTGGGGTGCGAAGTTTCAAGCCAGTAATTTCGCTCATCTGAGCGAGAACTTCGTCGGCTGCAGCAGCGAATTCAGCAGCGGCAGCGGACTTGGCAGGATCCGGCGCGGTGACAGCAGGAGATTTTTGCGCAAAAGTGCCACCGGTGGTGAGGGAAAGAACGAGCACGGCCCATACGACCGTGCGAGCAAAAACAGGATGCCACAAAAAAAGCATGCTGTTGCAGAATAACAGATTCGAGAGTTCTTCGCGGAATAGGCGTGGCAGCGACTTTTTTCCTCGTAAGCCGCTGTTCCGTATTCTTAACAAGATGGTAATAGTAGTGTACCCTGCTGGTGTGTGCTGCTGAGTCTGAGGAAAAAATGCTACCAGGCCTACGCTTGCGGCGCGTCCGCGAGCAGTTGGGATTGACGTATCGCGATGTAGAGCGCTGCAGCTACGAAATTGCCGCAAAGCGAGGCCGGCCGGAATTCATTCTGCACATCAGCCGCCTGGCGGACATGGAAAACCGTAATGTGGTGCCGGGGCTGCATAAATTGTATGCGCTGGCAGTCGTTTACCATTTAAATCCCGCAGAGATTTTCCGTTGGTATGAGGTTCCGGTAGACGAGTTTTTCGCGGATGGAGCAATGTTCCCTGCGCCACAGACGCATCTGGGTTCGCCGCCGGCGTCTCTGCGCGTTCCACTGCGATTTGATCCCGCGTTTGATCCGGCGCGCACCACCTATCTTTCGCGCATGGTCGAGCAGTGGGGTAACTTAGAAGGTACCCTGCTCGATGGCCACAAAAAATATCGTTACGGGTACATTGGCTTGAATGACCGGCGAATGACGCCGTTGCTGCGGCCCGGAAGTATCGTCATGGTGGATGTGTCGCTACGGCGAATACAGGACATCGATTGGACGTCGGAATATGACCGTCCGCTGTTCTTTGTGGAAGTGCGAGAAGGCTACCGCTGCGGATGGTTTCACCAGGACGGCTCTAAGCTCGTGATGCAACCGCATCCCCTGTCACGGTGCATGCCAGAATGGTGGGAAATGCCGGATCAAGCCGAAATTGTCGGCCGGGTGACTGGTGTGGTTACACGGTTGAACGAGCCGTGGAATTATTGTTCTGAAGTACTTCCAGCAGCACACGCAGGTTCGAACAGAAAAGCTCCTTGAGATAACCCGGAGCGCGTTCCGGCAACAATACACGATAAGCTTCCATGCGCTGCCAATGAACGGCAGTGGCGTCGCGGCCCGCGTCCATAGCGTCCAAACACGCGCGCAAATCCGCCTCCTGGCCGGCTAGCGGTGTCTCCAGGAACTTCTCGAAGATTTGTTCATGACAAATCTCCAGGGCCTGTTGAATGGCGGGATCCGGGTAGAGCGCCGAGAGACCCGCGTGCTCGTATCTCCCGCTCGATAAATCCCGCAACGACGCGATATAGGTCAAGCGCGAAAGAAGGCTGGGGATCCCCGCCAGAGTCGTCATGGTGAAGTCCTGAATGATCCGCCGGTTTTGTTGGAGTTGTGTGAGTGTTTCCATAAAGGACCGGTCTGTTCCGTAGGCAGAACTTTTTAAGCCGGTAATGTTGGTCTTTCCTGTTTCCGTTCATGGTGAGTCCAGGAGGCTCCAACATGAACAGAAACAAATGGTATCTCGCCGCAGTCCTGGGTCTTGTCGGGTTGATGGTAATGCCCGCAGCCTTGTTCGTCAATTACAGCAAGAACGTTAACGTCGCCGAGGGAAGCCCGTTGCCGCCGCCGCCCCCACCATCTCCCAAGCCACCGGCTTTTATTTCTTAAGCGAGCAGGGTCCGCAGCTTGAATGGCGGTTGGGGACCCTTCTATTCCGCGCCTCTTCCCCGCAATTTTTTCCCAAGCCTTTACCCGTGACTGTGTAGGTGTCGGCCCACGTCGCGCTCGCGGCAAGGAAGCTTGTCCGTCCAAGTTTATTCGTTTGCTTACTATAAAGGTATAAACATGTTAGCATGCACGCGTGAGCTCGAATTTGCCACCGATTGTCAACTACCTGTGGGTCGCCTCCTTTTTGTTGCAACTCGTCGTGGCTGCACTGATCGTCATTCGCGGTCATTTTCGTAGACTTCCTTTCTTCAGTGCTTACATCGCCCTTAATCTTTGCCAAGCAGTCATTCTCTACCCGATCTACCACTACTACGGCGAGGCATCCAAGGTAGGTTACATCGCCGGGTGGCTGTCGGAGGCCATCACTCTTGCGGCCCGATTGTGCGCCACGGTGGAGTTGTTGCGCCTGGTGCTCATGTCGTATCGCGGCATTTGGGGCATGACATGGCGGCTTCTGGCATTCACTTGCCCGATGGTATTAGCCCTGGTTGGGATCTTTTCACGGTCCAATGCTCCAGTGTTCGTTATGCAGCTTGACACTGGCTATCACATCGTTTTTGCTGTGGCGCTAATTCTTTGCCTTGGATTACTCCACTACTATCCGATTCGAGTGGAACCTGTTTATAAGGTGTTGTTGTTAGGTTTCTGCTGGTATTCATGCGCCCAGATCCTAGTTAACGCCGTTCTTCATGGCTACTCTTATGCGCAATACCGCCATTACTGGCCGGTGTGGCAAACTCTTTCACTCTCCTCTTATTCGTTAGTGCTAATCCTATGGGCGAGCACCTTGTCACACTCGGCTCCGGCTACGCAGCAGCAGCCAACCCTTCTGACAGACTCGGATTACAGGAATATTCCCCCTGAGATTCATGCTCAACTTCAGGCCATAAACAGGCGCTTGATGAACTTCTGGAAAATACAGGGGCCGAAGCAGTGAACTACTCCGTAGCGGTGTTTGCGAGTATAGGTCTGTTGCTGCTGCTGGCGATGGCCTGGTTGGTATTTTCGGCGACGCGCCGTCAGCCGAGAATCGTCCACGATGGAAGCCCAGAGCGAGAGTCTCTTCATATCTCCAACCTCCCACAAATCAAACAGGCTCTGGCAGATTCGGATTTTATCTATCTTGAAAGTCAGGGATACCCCGCCCTTGCCAAACGGATTCGAAAGGAGCGGCGGCGCATTGCGCTTAATTATCTAACTTCTTTGCGTGGAGAATTCGAAAAATTGTTGCGGCTAGGACGCATGGTCGCGGTGATGTCACCCAACGTTGCCGTTGCACAAGAGGTCCAGGGTTTGCGGTTAAGCCTCGAATTCTCGTACCAGTATTATTTGATTTACTTTCGATTGGTCACGGGCATAGCCCCCCTGAAGGCCATCGGGAGTCTTAGCAATATGGTCAGTGCCTTGACGATTCGAATGGAGACCGCCATGAGCGAGCTCGGTGAGCGGGCTGCCTTAGGCGCAGAATTGTTACCTGACAACCGCAGTGGATGGAACGTGAGTAGCTAGCAGCACATTGATGGTATCCAGGAGTTTCGTCTTATCCAGCGGCTTTTTTAAAACAAACCCAGCCGTAGCCTTTTCGTCAAAGGCATCATCCCGCAAACCTGGTGTGTACATTCTGATCACTCGCTGAGAAAGCGCGGGTCTTTGTTCGATAAGCCAGTCGAAGAAGCTCTTTGTGAGATGCGCATCGGAAACGTCGCAGTCCGCAAGAATTACGTCGAAGTCGTATTTGTCGATAAGACTGTGAAGCTCATCTTTGTTTTTAGCAGTATGAACTTCGTACTCGTGCGCGTCGAGAATTCCGTTCAACGATTGCAAGATGGCTTGGTCGTAATCCACGCAGAGAATCAAGCCAGGTCTTTCCGTGGTATCAGCCTGCGGGGTGGCACTCTGCGACGTGGGAGAACCATCCAGGGGCAATTCGATGGTAAAGGAGGCACCGCGATGAGGAAGATTGCGGACGCGAATCGTGCCCCCGTGCTCAGTCACGATTCCATAGCAGATGCTCAGGCCTAGACCGGTTCCTTTGCCTACCGGCTTGGTAGTGTAGAAGGGATCAAAGACGCGAGAGGCTTCCTGGACGCCCGGGCCACTGTCGGTAAATTCAACAAAAACTCTGGTCTTGTCTGAACGGGTAGTGACCCACAAATCGCCGTCGGTGGAGCATTCCAAAATGGCATCGACGGCATTGTTTACCATATTGAGAAAAACCTGCTGCAGTTGATGAGGATCCGCGGACATCACTGGAAGGTCTGAGGCCAGATTCAAATGTACGCGAATATTGCTCATGCGCAGGTCGTAGTCGCGCAACGCCAGGGTGTCTTCAAGGATGTGATTAATCATGGTGGGCAGGCGTTCAGGTTTATGCTGACGGGCGAAGCTCAACAAATTTTGCACGATGCGATGAGTGCGTTGGGCTTGCTTATAAAGCTTTTCAGAATATTCCATTCCCTGAGGGCCCATCTGACCGCTAGCGCTCAGTAACTGGCTATAGCCGAGAATGGCGGTCAGCGGATTATTTAATTCGTGAGCAACCCCGGATATCAGTTGCCCGACAGCTGCCATTTTCTCACTATTCAAAAGCTGTTCCTGCGTGCGGCGAAGGTTCTGATAAGCCTGACGTGCCTCGTCGTATAGCAAGGTTCTTTCCGTAGCATTGGTGATCTGGCTACCAACCGCGATGAGCAAATTGGCGTCAGCGGGTGAAAATTCACGCGGCGTGCGGCTGCCTACCACCAGTCCGCCGAGAGGCCGTCCCTTGGACCAAAGCACTACCACGTAAGAAGAAACTATTCCCTCTTTGGTCAAGGCGTCGCGAAAAATCTGCGGCAACGCGAGTCCATAAGAGGATAAAAAGGTCGCGTGTACAGCTTTAATGTGCTCCAGCAACTCTGGTTGTAGCGCAACTGGCGGCAGGTGGCGCGCGTAGTCGGACCGCTGGCCGACGCCGGCGACGCGCCGCAGCGTGGTGCCACTCTCATCGAAGAGAAATATGGATGAGGTATCCAGGCCGAACAACTCGGACAGCTGCGTCAGTGTCCTGCGCAGCGAATCGGTCAGATCCATGGATTCGGTGAGGGTCTGAGCGATGGAGTTCAATACCATCAGCTCACGATTTCTGCGACGAATTTCGTGCTCAGCCCTTTTTCGTTCACTGATGTCCAGCACGAATCCCTGGTAAGCGGTGACATTCCCGGAATTGTCGCGGATAGCCACCGAGGATTCGAGCACGCTTCGCACTTCCCCATCCTTGCGCCGCATATCGAATTCGAAGTCCGCCACACTGCCATGTTCGTGCAGCAATCTTTTCAACCGCTCGCGTTCCGAAGCGTTTACGTAAAGTGAACCGGCAATGTCGACATTGAGCAGTTCTTCTCGCGAATCGTAGCCCGTCATTCGAAGCAGCGCGTCGTTGAAATCCAGGAAACGCCCCTGCGGCGTGGAAATGAATACCCCTTCCTGTACGTTGGCAACCAGGGTGCGATATTTTTCTTCCGCGCGTTTGCGGTCGGTAATGTCCTTGAGCACATGCACGGTGCCCAGTGGATTTCCCGCGGCGTCAGAGAAATTTGAATTTGAAGCGAGGAAATAACCTCGAAGCCACGGGTCCGGATCGTCTCCTTCGCCGGCAAGGCCTTCGCAAAAAGGGCAGACCTCGTAGGTCAATCCATTCCGTGGCAATAAATTTGTGACCATGCGACCGACCAGCGCGTTGACGTCCCTGCCCAACAAATGGCTCAGCCGTTGATTAGCACGCAAAACGCGGCCCTGGCCGTCGTGGACCAAGATCGGATCGCCAATGGAGTCAAAAGTGTAGGCCCACTGCTTTTGAACGGTGGTGAGTTGTTCGAAGAAACGCACGTTTTGCAACGTTAAACCGAGAAGATTGCCGATATTGACGAGATACGCGATTTCGTCCGGTTGGAAACGTTTTTCTCGTGAGCTGCCCACTCCGAGAATTCCCAATGGTCCACTCTTACCGCGAAGCACAATCGCAACCATTTCTCGTACCACAGGCTCCGCGACACTAGGCCATATGTCTCGATCGGTCTCGGGGTATAAACGCAGGAAGTCTGTGGATCCTTCCTGAAATAATTTTGTCAACCACGGCTCCGTCAGCTGCAACTGAGCGCATCCGCTAAGGAACGACTCGCTGAATCCGGCCGAAGCACGCACTGCTAGCTGCGCCGCGGAGCCTTCTCCTTCAATCAATCGAACCAGGCCGTGCGTCGCACTCAAGCTCTCAACAACTTGACTCAGGACGCTGTCGAGCAGTTCGCGAACGGAAAGGCTCTGGGTGCTGGCCGTGGTCAGTAGCGTCAGCCTACGCATCTTGTCATTTAATTCGTCGGTGCGGGCTCGACCGCTCTCCAGCACCACGACGATCATGGCGATGCCCATCGCCACGCCTAACAGATCATCAAAGGCCATACGCAGTAAAAATACCGGCGATTGCACCCACAACGGCCGGTCTAGCCCGTGGAGACCGCAGGCAAAAAGCAGGCCTGCGAGCAGCTCTGCACCATGTCCCGAACCGTATCGTTCGTGGGTGGCCCGCCCGCGCCATAGCATCCAGCCGGCCGCCAGCAGGACAACACTTTGAATAATGGCGGTGGCCCATCGCGCCACAGTGGCGTGCTGCACATTGGCCTCAAGATAGAAAACAGTTACAAGGATCAACGCCATCGGCGGGAAAATCGGCCAATGCAACCGCTCAGACGCCACGGTGTACTGGATGACGGCAATGAGGAATAACAGTGCGCTGGCCACATGGCCCACGACCAGCATGACCCCAAAACCTCGTACGGCGGTGATTGCCAGGGCCGCTTCGCTGATGGAAGTTAACGTGAAGACAGACCAACCAATTAGCCAGGAGCGGAAATAATTGGAATGATGATCCCGACGAAAGAGAAGGAACAGAACCAGCAAGACAATGGAGGACGCGGCCTCAAAGAAAGCGATGCTTAAGAGCCCTTGATTTTCTAACACGATGCGCCCTTTCCACGCCGAGATGCCGTACGTCGAGCTGGGCAGCTACGGCGGGAGACTCATGAATGGACCACAAATGCTATAAGAGAGAAGCCTATCGCGACGCTAACACGCTATTTTCTGACTAGGCAAGGCTTCGCCATTTGGGGTGTGCCGTCCCATATAATGACTATAGGGAGCCAACCCAAGTGCCAACTGAAGTGGAGATGGAAAATATCCTGGTCGTAGATGACGAGGAAGCAATTCGGGAAGTTGTCTCGACCATGCTGGAGTCCAAAGGCTATCACTGCACGACCGTGCCGAATGGTCGAGCCGCCCAGGAACAAGTGAAGCGCTCGACGCCGGATCTCATCCTTAGTGACATGATTATGCCGGAGATGGATGGGCTCAAGTTGCTGGAGTGGATGCGCCAGTATGATCCTGAGGTTCCGGTAATCATGGTTACCGCAATTCATGATATTTCCACCGCGCTGGAGTCCATTCGCAGAGGCGCTTACGATTACATCCTGAAGCCCTTCGAAAAAGATCAGTTATTTCTGGGCGTGGGACGAGCTTTGGAACACCGCAGGTTAATCACGGAGAACCGCAGTTACCAGCGCAACCTTGAGCAACTCGTTGAAGAGCGCACCGTGCAATTGACCGGCGCAATTGCGCAGCTGGAGCAATCCTACGATGACACGCTTGAGGCGCTTGGCAGCGCCCTCGACTTGAAAGACGCCGAAACGGAAGGCCATTGCCAGCGCGTGACGGCGTTTTGCATTTCCATCGCTAAAGCCATGGACGTACCAGGGACCTATCTACCGATCCTGGCCCGAGCGGCGTTTTTGCACGATATTGGAAAGATGGCCATCCCCGACAGCATTCTACGCAAGCCCGGTCCTTTGAACGACGAAGAAAAGCAGATCATGAGGAAGCACTGCGATATTGGCTACAACATGCTTATTCGCATACCTTTTCTGCGGGATGCCGCCGAAATCGTGCTGGCCCATCAGGAATTTTTTGATGGTTCCGGTTATCCCAGGAAATTGAAAGGCGAAGACATACCGCTGGGAGCGCGCATTTTTACCATTGCCGATTCCATGGACGCCATGATCAGCGACCGGCCCTATCGCAAGGCCCTGCCACTCTCTCACGCTCGCGGCGAAATTAAGCGCTGTTCCGGCACGCAATTCGATCCCAAGGTGGTGGAAGTTTTCATGGAGATTCCGGAGGAACATTGGATCGAGTTGCGCGAAAATCTCGGTTCGCCATTCCGGCTGGCACATCTCAAGAATCTTTCCTGAATTTCTCGTCAATTAGCGCAATTAAAGCCTCCATGCCGGCGGCGAATGCTTGCTCTGGCGTAATCAGGCTCACAACCAAATATCCATCCGCGGCAAAATCGTAAAAGTGCCCGGGATGAACGTACACCCCGCGAGTACTTAACAGCTCCAGCGCGAGCTCCTCGTCGCTGCCGGTTATCGGCACCTTGAGTATGGCGTACCAGCCGCCCTCAATATTTAAACGGGTACACAATTTCTGCATTGAGAGCAGCTTGTCGAGCTGAGCAAGATTGTTCCGCGTGCGTTCCATACATTGCTGCTGGAAATTCTGACGAAGCTCCAGCAAGACTGGCAAAGCCAATTGCATGGGCGTATTCATAGACAAATACGTGTCGGCAATCATCTCCAATCTTGCGGTCACTTGTTGTTTCAGCGCTTCGGGGCCCGTAGCGATCAGCCAGGCGACTTTCATCTGTGGCAGGCCTGATATTTTTGATAGGCCGCTCATTGTGAACGTCAATGCCTTGTTGTTCGAAGCGAAGGTCGGAAGAATGTCTGTGCCGAAGGAGAAATCCAGAAACACTTCGTCAGCGATGAGCGTGAGGTCGCCTTCCAAACTGATCTGGTTCAGCCGAAGCATGTCGTCGGGCTTGCAGAAATGACCTGTCGGATTGTTTGGATTTACCACGATAATGGCACGGGTGCGCGGAGTGATGGCACATTGCAAAGCGTGGAAATCAATCTGCCAGCCATAATCGTAAATTAATGGATAGCGTACCGTGGCGACGTCTTGAACATCGGCAAGAAAATTGAAAAGAGGGTAGCTGGGCCGGGGAATCAACACCTCATTCCCGGGATTGCATAGCGCGCGAAATAAAAAGGAGTACGCTTCGCTGGTGCTGGTGGTCAGGAATATGTCATCGACATTAACTGCGCAGTTGCGCGCTCGATAATAATCAACGACTGCTTTGCGCGCTGGAAGCAGACCCTGCGGAACCGGGTCGTAATGTAAACCGCCGGGTTGGCTAAGCGCGCCAAGAATTTGTTCTGCCTCAAAATAAAAACCACATTTCGTGGGATTCGATTCGGTTAAGTCGATGACCGGTTTACTGGAAGAAAGCCGGTCGGCCAACGCTTTACTAAGCCGGTTCGGCTCGAGGTTCCAGGCGGTGCGATCGGAAAACATTCGCCGAGGTTAGCATGACCGGCGAGAAACGCTGCTCAGGCAAAATTATTTATTGGTCGCTCAGCGGCCCAGATACAGCAACACAGCGAGGAAGACCCATAGTCCGTCGAGAAAATGCCAGAAATAAGAGCTGACCTCCGCAGCGACAGCTCGAGTGACTTTGGCCCGATCAAAATTGCGCAAGGCAACAAACAGCAGCGTGCCTACACCCGCCACAATGTGAAACGCATGTGCACCGGTGAATACATAGAAAAAACTGCTGGCAGGGTTAGTAGCCATGAACACGCCCTGGTCCAGAAGCTGACGCCAAACAAAAATCTGTCCCGCCAGAAAAACAAGGCCCAAAACCGTAGTGATCCACCACAACGTCCGAAATCCGGAAATATCCAGTTTCGCTAACCGCTTGCGGGCCAGTTCCAGCGTCAAACTGCTGGCGACTAGAATCGCCGTGTTCCCCCAGATCAGTCCAGGGAAATGAAACGTCGCCCAATCATTGGCGCTTCCCTTGCGCACCACGTAGGCGCTGACGAGCGCCATAAAAAACATCAGGATGGAGACGATTGCTACTGCGATGCCCGTGAAATACCGCTTTGGAGAGAAGCGCCTGAAGGGACGTCCTCTGCCTCCGTCATCCCCGCCGCCATCATTCGCGGGAGGTTTTCCGCCCCCGCCTCCGCCGACATTTTCAATAATCAGTTCGATTTCTTGAACATCGGTGGTGGATCGCACGGTGCCCTCGGCTTCGAGATAAAGAAAAGAAGAGGAAAAACTAGCAAATCAATGCGCCCAGGTACCCCTGCAGTGACCCACGAGTCGCAAAAATGATTTGCTGCAGAAAAATGGTGCGGTCGAGAGGACTCGAACCTCCACGCCTTGCGGCGCTAGCACCTCAAGCTAGTGCGTCTGCCAGTTCCGCCACGACCGCATCGAGATAATCCTAGAGTGCAACGGCAATGCTGTC
>JAUTXJ010000004.1 GCA_030838075.1 Acidobacteriaceae bacterium | reverse complement strand
GAACAGCAGCGAACCTTCCTGCCCAGCCCACAATGCGGCGATTTTATAAAACGGGGAGAGGCTGCGATTGCTGTGAGCTACAACGTAAGCAACGGAAAAATTATCGCTGAAGAAAAGGTATTCGAGGCTAAGGGTGGCTAGAAATATCAGGCCGCAGGTAGCAAGTCCCGCCTGGCGGGTGCTTTTTACCAGCAGCGGATGGCGCGTGCGAATGGCGGCAATCCCGCCGACAAACGCGTACACGGCGCACACAAAAGCCAACAGCAGCGCAAAAGAACCGAATACATCCACCGAGTCCCCGCTTCCTCCTCGAACCGAGGAGTGTTACATGGTACTAGTGCGAGCTTCGCCGCCCGCAGAAGGAGCCGTCGTGCCGCCCGGAGCAGCTTCGTACTTTGACGCGCACTTCGCCTGCACGTGTTCCGCAACAAAACGGCCGTCCGCAGCGGGACGGCCTTCGACTAAAGCCTGCGATTTATCAACAAAGGTATCGGGCAGGGGCTCACTACCTACATAACTCACTGGCAGCGATTTTCCTTCCCCTTGCAACACAAAATCCACGCGACCGGAAAGGCGGCGAATACTGCCCGGTTCAACGGTGCCGCCCACGCGCATGCGATGGCTTAAGGAAGCACCTTGAAGAGTTTGCAGCTCAGCAATGGTGTGATAGTAGGTCTTGCTCTCGCCGTATCCCATCCAGGCGAGAAAACCCAGCGAGATAATTATGACGCCGATCCCAATGCCAAATTTCGCGCGTTTCTGCACGACTACACCTCGCAATGGCCCCGATGCCCAATTAGGCAGATTCTATCACAGCTCGAAAAAGTGAGTGTGCGCTTGGCAGCCTGCGCAAATCCCGGCCGACTAGCGACTTACTGGCACGGAAAGGACGTCTTGAACGCGTGCGATTGCCGCAGTTAGCTCGGCAGGACTTAAATGGTCTAACGGGAACGCCCGACCATCATCGAGGACCAATTCACAATTTAGCTGTGCGGAAGCGAAGCGCTCGATCAGGGGAGTCAGACTCCTTGAAACAAACGCCAGCCGCTTGGGCTTTAGCGAGCGGCGAATCCGAGTGAAGAGGGCCGGCAGGCGCGTGATAAATGCATTGGTTAAGAAATCAGGCCCGCTGGAGGGAGCGTCCAAGGGGCATTCGAGCACGTGGGTGAGGTAAATCCCACGGCGCTGAAACTCCGATTGAATCGTATCGGCGGATTTAGCGGAGATCGAGATTCCCGCGGCGGCCACGAGATTCGCCGCTTCCCCCGAGTGAGTCTTCTCCGGCGAATACAGGAATTCCACTGGCGCTAGCGGAGAAATCGCGCCGAGCAACAGGGTGTGAAGGTGAATAGGGCGGTATCGAGTGGCCCATTCCAGACGCTGCAAACGTCGCGCAATATGTTCAGGGGAAGCAGGCTGGCCGCAGCCGTCGCACAAAATTTCAGAGGTATCCGCCATCGTCGCTGCTTAGCAATGTAATGCAGCGGACCGGCGAGAGCAAACAGGAAGCGGAATTACGAGGAAACGGGGGTATCCGAGGGCAGCTTGGCGCGCAGGCACCACTTCAGTTCCTGGCTGATTTCCGTGACTTCCATTCCGGCCATGACGATAAATTTGCAGCTCAACATTTCGCGAGATTCGTCGTCATCGGGCAGTTGGCAAGAAACGCGGCAATATTGGCACTCCTGGTTCCAGCAGAAGCGCCCATAGGGAATCGTTTCGGGACTGATGAATTGGAAGCAACGCAGCAGCGAGTTCCGTTCCGGGACTTGGAACTTCTTTCCCAGTAGCGTAATCTCCACGAGTTTTTCGTAAGGGCGGAACGGCTCGGACATCTGCAAGATCCTCCGCGCCCGGGCCCAGACTCAAGGCGATCCGAACACGCTCTCAGATTAGTCCCACGGCGGGAAGGCAACAACCAGAGGTATTGGGTAGAGTTGCGAATGTGCCACGGGTAAGAGAGTCGCTGATTTACCACCCGCGTTAGCTTTGGGCGTTAGCTGCCTAAGTCGAAGAACTGGCCCATCTTGCGGAACTTTTCGTAGCGCGCATCCAGCAGCTCTTTCTGGGGCTGGTCGGAGAGCATCAGCAACTGCCGGTCGAGAACCGCATCGAGCAGGCGACTGGCGGCTTCCGGATCGGCGTGCGCGCCACCCTCGGGTTCCGGAACGATCTCGTCGATAATTCCAAATTCCTTTAAATCCGAAGCGGTGATTTTTAGCGCGGTCGCCGCGGTTTCCGCTTTAGTGGAATCGCGCCACATGATAGCTGCGCAGCCTTCGGGGGAAATAACCGAATAAAAACTGTTTTCCAAGATGTTGACGCGGTCTCCCACGGCAATTGCTAAAGCGCCGCCGGATCCGCCTTCTCCGGTAACAGTGACGATAATTGGTACGGGCAAGCGGGACATTTCGCGAAGATTGCGCGCAATGGCTTCGGCCTGCCCGCGCTCTTCGGCGTCAATGCCTGGGTAGGCGCCTGGCGTGTCGATAAACGTGAAAATCGGACGGCAGAATTTCGCGGCCAACTGCATCACGCGGAGCGCTTTTCGATAGCCTTCGGGTTTGGGCTGGCCGAAATTTCTTTCCACGCGCTGTTTGGTGTCGCGGCCCTTCTGGTGGCCGATCACCGCGACGGGACGGCCATGAAATTTGGCCAAACCGGCGATCAGCGCTTTATCGTCGCCAAAATTGCGGTCGCCGTGGAGTTCGACGAAATCGGTGAAAAGCATGCTGATGATGTCGAGAGTGTAAGGCCGGTTCTGGTGCCGCGCAATCTGGGCGCGTTGCCAGGGGCCAAGATGGGAATAGAATTCGCGGCGGAGCTCCGCGACCTGTTTGCTCACGCGTTCAAATTCCGCGTCGGCCGCTTCATCGCCGGCAAGATTGCGCAAATCCTCGACGTCTTTTTCGAGGCGCTCGATTTCTTTTTGACGGGCGGTGCGGTTGGTCTTGGACTTGGTTTTGTCCTTTTCTTTCTCTTTGTCTTTCTCTTTATCTTTGGAAGTCATGCGGTGGCCGCCATTTCCACGGCGCGGTCGCCGCAAATCTGGCGTACCGCTTCGACCAGCTCCGGAGTGGAGCGCACGCGTTGCTGCACTTGTAGCAGTGCTACCGATCCATCCGTGGAGCGTAACTCAAATACTACGACGCAAGATCCCGGACAATTTCCAAACAAGGTTTCGAGCCGATCGAGGGCTTCTGGATTAATGGATTGCATATCCATGCGGACCCGAAATTCCTGCGGCGCGGCACGTTCCGCAATATCTTCCAAGCGGCGGGCTTCCTGAAGTGAAAGCCGGGTTCCGGCCTCTTCAACTTGTACTTTCGCTTTGAGCAAAAGCGGAACGCCCGGCTTCAGCATTGCTTCGAGCCGTGTAAAGGTTTCGGGGAACACCAGCATTTCCTGGACGCCGGTCATATCCTGCAAAGTAAAAATGCCCCAGCGCGCACCTTTTCTAGTGCGCATCGGGCGGATGCCGACAATCAATGCTGCGACAGTGATCTCTTTATTGTTGCGCTGCCCTTCGACCTGATCGAGCGTCACTGCTTTCATGTCCTGCAAACGTGAGGAATAGCGAGCAAGGGGATGTCCTGAGACATAAAAACCCAGCATCGCGTATTCGCTGGTGAGGCGTTCTTCTTCACTGCACGGCGCGGCTTCGCGCAATTCAAATAAAACGGGCGCTGGGGCAGCGGCTGTTCCAAATAGTCCGTGCTGACCCGATTCGCGCGAGCGCGAGGCACGTTGTAAAGCGTTGATGGCGTCGTCAACAGACGCGAGCATACCTTCGCGGGGACCCAGAGAATCCATGGCGCCGGACTTGATCAGGCTTTCAAAGACGCGCTTGTTTAAGAAGCGCGGCTCGATGCGCTCGCAGAATTCGTACAGCGAACGGAATTCGCCTTGGGCGACACGCGACTCACGGATGGCCTTGGCGGTGTTTTCTCCCACGTTTTTGATGGCCGCTAAGCCGAAGCGGATCGCCTCGTTAACGGGCGTGAAATATAGATCGCTCTCATTCACATCCGGCGGAAGAATTGAGATGCTCATACCCCGCGCTTCGTTAATGTACTTCACGGTCTTATCAGTGTTGCCGGCATCAGAGGTGAGCAGCGCCGCCATAAATTCCACCGGATAGTGGACCTTCAGATAAGCAGTCTGGTAGGCCAACAACGCGTACGCGCAAGAATGCGACTTGTTGAACCCGTATCCGGCAAATTCTTCCATCAGGTTGAAGATGCGCTCGGCTTTTTTCTCGGGAACTTTATTGGCGAGACATCCGGCCATGAACTTGGCTCGTTGCGCAGCCATTTCTTCTTTTTTCTTTTTGCCCATGGCGCGGCGAAGTATGTCCGCTT